>CAZALW010000307.1:0-4073 GCA_964485705.1 uncultured Thiotrichaceae bacterium | reverse complement strand
AGATCTCTCCCTCTGGTCGAGATGACAGTAGCAAGTTAAGCTGTTGTTTTGCAATAAAAATATAAACATAGCTGGCTTTCATGGTTAATCAGGAAAAGTTATAAGTTACAGATTGTAAGTTACAGGCTTACAACTTAAAACATATAACTTAAAACTTAAAATCGCCTTTCAAATACGGTAAAATAAGCCGTTTCACTTACATATAACGAGATGAATACATGCGCAGCCATTATTGCGGAGCAGTAACCGAAGAATTACTCGATCAGGAAGTCACCTTGTGTGGCTGGGTCAATCGTCGCCGTGATCATGGCGGTGTTATTTTTATTGATTTACGTGACTGTGAAGGTGTCGTACAGGTTGTATTTGACCCTGATCGTGCTGACATCTTTGAGATAGCAGAACATGTGCGCAATGAATATGTTTTGCGCATGACCGGTCGTGTGCGCTTACGCCCTGAAGGCACGGCAAATGCGGAGCTCACCTCAGGAAAGATTGAAATTCTTGGTTTGCAACTGGAAGTATTAAATGCCTCTGAAACCCCGCCGTTTCAGTTAGATGATGTCGGCGTACATGATGATTTGCGTTTACAGTACCGTTATATTGACTTGCGCCGTGATGAAATGCAGCAACGTTTGCGTTTACGTTCTCAGGTAACACGTTATTTACGACACTTCCTTGACGAAAATAGCTTTCTTGACATCGAAACGCCGATGTTGACCAAAGCCACACCTGAAGGTGCGCGAGACTATTTGGTGCCATCTCGAACGCATCAGGGCAGTTTTTTTGCATTGCCGCAATCACCGCAGTTGTTCAAACAATTGTTGATGATGTCGGGCATGGATCGCTATTATCAGATTGTCCGTTGTTTCCGTGATGAAGATTTGCGTGCTGATCGCCAGCCGGAATTTACCCAGGTGGATATCGAAACCACCTTCATGGACGAAAATGCGGTGATGGAAATTATGGAGGAAATGATGCGTGGCCTGTTCAAAACAACACTAAACGTTGATTTGCCCAATCCATTCCCACGTATGGATTACAGTGAAACCATGTTACGTTATGGGTCGGATAAACCGGATCTACGCATAACGCTGGAACTGGTTGATCTTGCTGATGTCATGAAAGACGTTGAATTTAAAGTATTCTCCGGTCCGGCAAATGACCCGCAAGGCCGTATCGTGGTGTTGCGATTACCGGGTGGGGCGAAACTATCCCGTAAAGAAATTGACCAATATACCGAATATGTTGCTCGTTATGGCGCGAAAGGGCTGGCATGGATTAAAGTCAATGATGTCAGCGCGGGTCGTGAAGGTTTGCAGTCACCGATCGTGAAGTTTTTGCCGGATGAGGTGCTGGACACTATTATTGAAAAAACCGGTACCCAGTCCGGTGATATTTTGTTCTTCGGTGCGGGTGAAACGCATGTGGTCAATGAATCCATTGGTGCTTTGCGCGTTAAATTAGGACAGGATAGCGGTTTGGTGAGTGAAACATGGCAGCCATTGTGGGTTGTTAATTTCCCCATGTTCGAGAGAAATAAAGAGGGTAACTGGACAGCGTTGCATCATCCGTTTACTGCCCCATCGATTGATTCTGTTGAAGCATTTAAATCTGATCCAGGTGCCGTGCTGTCGCGTGCTTATGATATGGTACTAAACGGCACTGAATTAGGTGGCGGTTCAGAGCGTATTTATAAAATGGATATGCAAAACGCAGTATTTGATATCCTCGGCATTTCATCGCAAGAAGCAGAAGAAAAGTTTGGTTTCCTGCTAACCGCATTAAAATATGGTTGTCCACCCCATGCCGGCATTGCTTTTGGTCTGGATCGTCTGGTAATGTTGATGGCGGGTGCGCACAGCATTCGTGATGTCATGGCGTTTCCTAAAACCCAGTCGGCAGCCTGTCCATTAACTTCTGCACCGGCTACCGTTTCAAATAAACAATTGCGAGAGTTAAACCTGAAATTGCGTAAAGTGGAAAACAATGAATAATTACGAATTACAAGTTACGTGTACGAAGTTCATTGTTACCAATTCGTACACGTAATTCGTAATTAGTAATTAGTAATTAATAAAAATATGAGTGCAGCAATACAACCCTATACTTTACTCGATGACGAGGACTGCGAGTCTCGCATCCTTACTGCGCGCGAAACATTAGGTGAGCGTCTGGTCATACTGGGTCACCACTATCAGCGTGATGAGGTTTTCCGTCATGCGGATTTCACCGGTGATTCACTAAAATTATCGCGCAAGGCGGCATCATCAAAAGCTGATTACATTGTTTTTTGCGGTGTGCATTTTATGGCGGAGGTGGCGGATATTCTGTCGCGTCCTGATCAGGTTTCAATTTTGCCGGATATGTCGGCAGGTTGTTCTATGGCCGATATGGCCAATTTGCAAAATGTAGAGCGTGCCTGGCTGGAGCTGTCAGGGGTGTTAGATCCAGAGCAGATTATTACGCCAGTTACCTACATCAATTCAGCAGCGGATTTAAAAGGATTTTGTGGCAGACATGGCGGCATTGTCTGTACTTCAACCAATGCCAGACATGTGTTGGAGTGGAGTTTTAAGCAGCGCGAAAAAGTTCTGTTTTTCCCCGATCAGCATCTCGGTAGAAATACTGGTTACCCCATGGGAATAACGCTTGATGAGATGGTGGTGTGGGATTATGACCAACCTCTTGGTGGCTTATCGATAGAACAAATTCAAAAAGCAAAGATTATATTGTGGAAAGGTTTTTGTTCGGTACACCAAATGTTTCAGCCGGAACAGATTGATAACTTTAAACAAAAATACCCGGAAACAAAAATAATATCACACCCGGAAAGTTCGTTTGAAGTTTGTCAGAAATCAGATTATATTGGCTCCACAGAGTATATAATTAACACAATTGCCAATGCTGAAAAAAACACGCGCTGGCTGGTTGCCACCGAATTAAATCTGGTTAATCGACTGCATGAACAGTTTAAACATGAAGGTAAAAACGTCCATTTTATGTCGCCAAATGTGTGTATGTGTTCCACCATGTTTCGTATCGACCCGCCACATATGGCGTGGGTGCTGGAAAACCTGGTTGATGGCCATGTGGTCAATCAGATCAGTGTGCCTGTTGATGTTGCGCAGCAGGCGAAGTTGGCGCTTGATCGTATGCTGGATGTGTCCCCGTAATACCGTGTTTTTTCTATATCATGCGTGAAGCTGTTGTCCTGGTGCATGGTTTATGGAGTGTTGCTGGTGTCGACCTGCTAAGACTTCGCAATCGTCTGAACAATGCCGGTTATGAGTGTCACATGTTTAATTATCATGTCTGGGGAAAACCGCCTGGAGACATCGCCGGCAAGCTTAATAAATTCATCAAAAAAATTGATGCGCCGATGGTGCATATTGTGGCACACAGTTTTGGCGGCATTATCACCCTGCATTTATTTGACCGGTTTCCCTTCAATATAAAAGGTCGTATCGTTTTATTGGCGTCGCCGGTAAATGGCAGTGCAGTGGGGGAGCGCATCAATGCGCATCCGATGACAAGGTGGATGCTGGGGCAAAGTCACGTAAACGGGCTGTCAGGTAATGTGCCTAAATGGAAAGGCTGGCAGGAAATTGGAGTTATTGCCGGTAATGTTCCTATTGGTCTGGGGCTGGTGACAGGCGGGCTGGAAGCGCCACATGATGGCACGGTTTCAGTTGAAGAAACCGAGCTTAAAGGCGCAACAGATGCCATTATTGTGCATGAGAACCACCTGAGTATTTTGATGTCAGCAGATGTTGCGGCACAGGTTGTTATTTTTCTACAAACCGGCAGGTTTGATCAGGAGACAATTACGCCGTTGTTTGATGCAGAGCCTGCATAAAAATAATATTAGTTTTTAGTGATGCAGGTGTAATCTAACAAAATATGTCAGATTGACTCATTGATCGAATGGCTGAATTCGGTCATTCGCTGACCTTTAAAAACAAAAATATAGTCCGCGAAACACGCAAAAGACGCGAAAAAAGCAAAAACAATAATAGGATAATTGGCTAGAAGAAAGCTATTTGCTTTCAGCAGTGTAGGGTGGGCACGTTTTT
>CAZALW010000306.1:0-4099 GCA_964485705.1 uncultured Thiotrichaceae bacterium | reverse complement strand
CTCATGCCACGATGGGTTAACGGGATACCACTGTATGCGCTGCAACCAGATGCGGCAGTGATGCCGGGTACTATTTCAAAGGCTATATTGTGTTTTTTCAGGGCTAGCGCTTCTTCACCGCCGCGGCCAAACAGGTAAGGATCGCCACCTTTCAGGCGCACAACTTTACGGCCGGAGTTTGCCAGATTGACAATAATTTCATTTATCTCGTTTTGTGGTACACAATGTTTGCCTACTTCCTTACCAACGGAAATACGGCTGATACCTGTTGGAATCATGCTGAGAATATCGGCAGAGACAAGGCGATCGTAAACCACAACATCCGCCTGCTCAAGCAGGCGCAGGGCTTTAATAGTCAGTAGTTCAGCATCGCCAGGACCCGCGCCAACCAGTGAAACAAAGCCTTTTTTGCTCATCAGTAACACCCTCTTGTTGATGCTTGTTGACATGCCCTTTTTAAGCAGTGTCGACAAAGATTTAGACGAACATGATATTGTTCTTATTGGTGTTATAGGTCTTTGATTTAAGTCAAGCTACTGGTATGTTGCCTGGTTCATAGTCAGGCCGCATGGGTGAAGTGATCCGGATTTCTTTTGTTGAGTTGACTTAGATCATTTTTGCAGATGGTAGGGTATGTTTAAAATTAGTATTAATATTGCAGTGCAATTTGTACTGTGGATATCATTTGTATCACCTGGTTCACCCATCAGTTAATCAGAGCTTCTTTAAGGAATAATGTGCATGAAAAAAAATGTCTGCCAGAATAAAAAAATGTGTATGTTTGGCGTATCACTACTTATTCTGACGTTAATTGTAGCCGTGATACTGGGGCTAATCGTTGGCCCGGGTAGCCCATTAACCTGGGCGCTAATAGCGATATTGGTCATTATTCCGTTTGTCCATAAAAAGATAACTGCAAAACAGTTTGTGGAATGGAAAGACAGCTACAGCGTGGGTATCGACTCTATTGATCAGCAACACAAAAAACTGCTGAATCTGATAAACCAGTTGCAGACAGCTGTGGACTATTCGACAGGTGAACAGTTCGAACGTGAAGCACTGGATGAGCTGGTTGACTATACAAAAACACACTTTACTTATGAAGAAGGTTTAATGCGGGATAATGATTATCCTGGTTTTGAGGCACATAAGGTGCAGCATGAAGATATGTTCAATAAAGTACGCGAAGTGCTTGCAGAGTATGAAAAGGACCATGACACCGCCATGAGCAATGCTGTGGAATATCTTAAGGCATGGTTAATCAACCATATTAATGGTACTGATAAACAGTACAGTAGTTACCTTATAGGCAAGGGTGTTAAATAATTTTTTACGTTATATTGTTGTTTGCTACCGTGGCGGGTAGAAAAACTGGTTTGAAATAGTTTTTGATCCAGTAATGAAAATGGTTAGAGGCAAGCTTGTCTACGATCCGACATGAAAACACTTTTTCTGCTAATAACACTGACTCAAAATGGCGCAGGCGACATCAATGCTTCTTTTGTAAATACGCAAACACTGGAGCAGTGTCAGCAAAAAGCGTTGGTGGCTGAAAGTATTTTTACGGCATCAAATATTCAGGTGATTGAGAACCGTTGCATGAAAAGTGATTTGCAATTTTCCGAGTTTGGCCATGCCTCCATTGCCAGCAAAATCCAAAATTATTACCTGATTTATCCTGATAAAAAAACGCGACAGATTTTAGTTATGCCCGATTGGTATAGTTGTATGGATCAGCAGAAAAGCAGTGCGGAGCAGGGCAGGGTTTATTGCAGTAGTTCTGTTCAGTCCATTCAATGAAAATTCATCTGTTGATTAAATATCAGCGCCCAATGACATAACCAGAGATTTTTGATGAGAACTATAAAAGCAATTATAGCGGGCACGGTGTTTATTCTTGTCGCCATACTTTTGTTGCAACTGGCGTATATTTTTATTGCAGTCGGTTATAACGCGTTAGCAAAAGAGTATCTGTTTCTAAATGATATTGTTGGGTTTTTTAGATACATAATTGGCATCCCACTTTTTGCGGCAACGATGTTTGTAGGCGGTTATATTACAGCGAATATAGCCAGTACAAAAATATGGCTGCATTGTTTAGCAGTTGGTCTCATTGTCGCTGTTAGTATGTTTTACCCTCTGTTGGAGTATTCAATAACAATAACCGGTATTTTTGTTTTTGTACTGGCGCTGGTGGCGACGACTGCTGGTGGTCTGTATTGGCAGAAAGGCGATAGAATAAATCAAGCTTAACTTGTTTAGTTATTATTTTTGATCCGTAGCTTTTGGGTGGATTAGACTGTTCAGGATTGCCTCTAGTTTTTTCAGGATTAAAAATATCTTTTTAAAGTTTATGTTTTTTTATGGCTAATATGGCAGAGAGGATGGGATTCGAACCCACGAAACCTTTCGGTTTACACGCTTTCCAGGCGTGCGCCTTCAGCCGCTCGGCCACCTCTCTAAAATTCTTTAAACTGTATGCTAGTGTTAATGTCGGTATGTTTTTGAGCGAAGTTCGCGCGCAGTGTGCTTCACCACTGCGGGTTATAATCAAAAAAAGCAGGCAACTACTCAGCGTAATTTAGAAAAAGGACGCAGGTTATTGATTTTTAAGGTCGCTGTAAATACTTCTCCATGCTTGCTTACTTGGCGCTCTACTGCGACATTCATGTTGCAGATGCCTTAAAAATCAATAATCTGCATCCTTATCTAAGTAATGCGCTGAGTAGTTACAAAAGCAGATTATATTCAAAATCGTTCCTGATGATTATAGTCAACCACTCGGGCATCTTTATTTGGTTTTCTGCTTACTCAGCGTTATACAGTTTCTCCAAGATCTCTTTTGCACCGCGAGATAGCAAGTCATCTGCCAGTTTAGTGCCTAGCTGCTCGCCTTCACTGCGATGACCGCTAATGTCACCTTGCACAATTAAACTACCATCGGGTTCACCAACTAAAGCTTGTAAGTGCAGGGTATCACCGTCCAGCATGGCATAACTTGCAATAGGCACCTGGCAGCCACCCTTAAGACGTTTGTTTAATGCACGTTCGGCGGTGATGCGGTCCGCAGTGTCTTCGTGGTTTAATACGGATATCAGTTCGAGTGTTTCATTATCACCGATACGTGCTTCCAGTCCGACCGCGCCCTGGCCAACTGCAGGCAGTATCCACGATGAGGATATGCGTTGTTTTATGCGCTTACTCATTTCCAGACGAACCAGCCCGGCGCAGGCAAGAATAATGGCATCATAATCGCCGTTATCCAGTTTTTCCAGCCTTGAATTAACGTTGCCACGTAAATCTTTGATTTTTAAATCAGGACGTTTACTGAGTAACTGGCTTTTTCTACGCAAGCTACAGGTGCCAACAACCGCACCTTGCGGCAGGGTTTGCACTGAATTATATTGATTTGATACGAGTGCATCACAGGGTTCTTCGCGCTCTAAAATGGTGGAGAGAAACAAACCCTCGGGGAAGTCTATCGGCACATCTTTTATCGAGTGAGCGGCAATATCGGCCTTGTCTTCAAGTATCGCCACTTCCAGCTCTTTGACAAACAGGCCTTTGCCACCGATTTTTGCGAGTGGTGTATCCAGGATTTTATCACCCTGGGTGGTGAAGGTGACCAGTTCGACTTGCAGGCCTTCATGCGCCTGCATTAAACGTGTTTTAACGTGTTCTGCCTGCCACAGTGCGAGCGGGCTTTTTCGAGTAGCTATGCGTAAAATTGATTTCATTAAAAGCGGTGAATGATTTGTGGCATGTCTATGCAGCGTGTAAAAAGAAGATGAATTATACAGTTTTCAGAAAAATTAACATGAAAATTATAAAAAATAAGACGAATTAAAAAGGATTTTCTGTCTGAAAAATGTATAATGCGCGGCTTATGGTGACCTGTTCTGGTTCCCTCGCGACGATAAACTGTGAACTCCGCCAGGTCCGGAAGGAAGCAACGGTAACAGTGATCTCGGGTGCCGAGGAGTGGCTGGGGCGGGTTGCCACCTTACTACTTACTGCTTTTTCCGCTACTTCCCCGCACTATAATCAGCAAATCTCGCTCAAAATAAAAGCCTTGCTACAGCTAGCTTTGCGCGGCTAT
>CAZALW010000305.1:0-4115 GCA_964485705.1 uncultured Thiotrichaceae bacterium | reverse complement strand
CAGTCTGAAAAGCGTTTGCTTAATCGATTATATAAGCGCTTGAAGCACGGTGCTGGTGAAGCGATTTTGAAATACAACATGATTGAGCATGGCGATCGTGTCATGGTTTGCCTGTCGGGTGGTAAGGATAGTTACCTCATGCTGGAGCTATTGCTGGCTCTGCAGAAAAAAGCACCGATATCCTTTGAGCTGGTGGCGGTGAACCTCGACCAGAAACAACCTGGTTTTCCAGAACATATATTACCCAAATATTTGCAAGACCTGGGTGTTGAATATCACATAATCGAGCAGGATACCTACAGCATTGTTAAACAGAAAGTGCCCATCGGTAAAACCACCTGTGGATTATGTTCGCGCTTACGACGAGGTATTTTATATTCATTTGCAGAAAAAATCGGGGCGACTAAAATCGCTTTAGGTCATCATCAGGATGATATTGTTGAAACATTTTTTTTAAACATGTTTTTTAATGCACAGTTGAAAGCAATGCCGCCAAAATTGTTAAGTGATAATAAAAAACACGTGGTTATAAGGCCGCTGGCATTGTGCAAAGAAAAGGATATTACAACTTATGCAACAATAAAAAAATACCCGATCATTCCCTGTAATTTGTGTGGCTCACAGAAAAACATGCAACGTCAGGTAGTGAAAAACATGTTAGCTCAATGGGAGCAGAAAAACCCAGGGCGCACAGAGATGATTTTTCGCAGCCTGCAGAATGTTAAACCTTCTCATCTGGCGGACAATCAGTGTTACGACTTTGTAAGTATTGCCAGGCAGGTTTCGGATGCGTTGTAGTGGCTCAACTTAAACTGACAAAAGATGTCAGCTTACGGTCATAAGCGGACACACAGAAAAAACAAACCCTCCTAACCTCCCTTTCAAAAAGGGAGGGACTAAAGCCTTTTTACCTCCCCCTTTTTTCAAAGGGGGATTGAGGGGGTTTAGTTTTTAACGTCTGCTAAGTGTCGTTAGCAGACATTCCATATCTGATGCCCTTAAGCCAAATTCGCCTGTTGATACTCTTCATAACCCCCAAGTATCTTCGGGATTTGCGAAAGTGTTGGTGCGCCATCCATCAGCATCACCAAGGGAACGATTTCAAATATCTGTTCAATTGAAATGCCGACATCTAAAGCGGCGTTTAAATGTAATTTAATCTGTTTTTCATGCTGCATAACAATTGATACTGCCAACGCTACCATTTCTCTTAATTGTCGTCTTTCGTTGCTTTTTGAGTAACTGTAATCTTTCCAGTTAACCACCCAGTCGTCCCATAGGTTGCTGTTACCATGAGGCGTTGCATTCATAAAAAACATCACTTTTTTCACATGAGAAAATTGAAGATCTGTTGCTTTAAGCCTGCTTGCTTCTTTGCTGTGGATAGTAATGCAACGTTGACAGTTTTTATATAACGCCAGGCCAAGAGTGATGAGTTCTTTTTGCTGCCGAGATAGCAGGCCTTTTCTGGTGCTTACCTGAGATAACTCGCCCATGATCTCAAGAAATTCCTGTAGACCATAATTGCTCGCTTTTTTCATAAATTGAGACATGCTTTCCTTAGTCATAGTTTTTACCGGGTGTTGATGAATTGGAGAGCGAAATTCTAATGAATTATAACGATAAATCTATTGATGTTTGTCATGCTGAGAGTGAAAAGAAGTATTTAAACATGCATTAAAAAGATGGCAATTACAAAATAATTTCTTGATCCAGGTCAAGTAAGTTTGCAGTGTATCTTCTAATATGCACAATATATAGTATATAACAACAATAATAACACTATATATAGCATGTTCCCTGAAGAGGCTACATGTTGTAGTAGTTTAGGAGATTGCCCGTATGAGCTCTATCACGCAAACTGAAAAAGCAAGCACAGAACGTATCGAGATTCCATTGCAAGGCGCTGCAGAAGATATCTGGCAGCGTAAATATCAATTGAAAAACAAACATGGCGAAGCCGTTGATTTGTGTGTGGAAGGTACGTTTACCCGTGTCGCTCGTGCCCTGGCCGATATCGAAAATACGCCAGAAAAACAGCAACACTGGTATGAGAAATTTCTCTGGGCTTTAAAAAATGGTGCTATACCCGCCGGTCGTATTATTTCAAATGCTGGCGCACAGCAATACAAACCGGCAACCTCAACCATTAATTGCACCGTTTCCGGAACGATTGAAGATTCGATGGACGATATTCTGCAGAAGGTACATGAAGCCGGTATGACATTGAAGTCCGGTGCCGGTATTGGTTATGAGTTTTCAACGCTAAGACCCAATGATGCCTATGTCTCCGGTTCCGGTGCACTGACCTCAGGGCCACTGTCGTTTATGGATATCTACGACAAGGTCTGTTTCACCATTTCTTCTGCCGGTGGGCGTAGAGGTGCGCAGATGGCAACCTTTGATGTGGGTCATCCTGATGTGCTGGATTTTATCCGCGCAAAACGTGAAGACGGTCGCTTGCGCCAATTTAATCTATCGCTGTTGATTACCAGTGAGTTTATGGAGGCAGTAAAAGATGAAGCGGCCTGGCCGCTGGCTTTTCCAGTAACAGAGGAAGAAGCAAAAACACATAACATCAATTTACAGAATCCTGATCAGGTAATCTGGCGCGATTGGCCAATTAAGAAAGGTTATATTAAAAATGATGCAGGTAAAGTTGCCTGTAGAATTTATCGAACTATCGATGCTGCTAAGTTGTGGAATGTCATCATGACCTCAACTTATGAATATGCAGAACCGGGTTTTATTCTTATTGACGAATATAACGACATGAATAACAACTGGTTCTGTGAAAATATTCGTACAACAAACCCATGTGGCGAACAAGGCCTGCCTGAATACGGTGCCTGTCTGTTGGGTTCAATCAATTTAACCCATCTGGTAAAACAGCCTTTTACCGACAATGCCAGCTTTGACTGGGATACCTACCGGGAAGTGGTGAAGGTGTTTACCCGAATGCTGGATAATGTGGTTGAAATTAATGGTCTGCCACTCGAAAAACAGCGCAATGAGATTGAAAATAAACGTCGCCATGGCATGGGGTACTTGGGTCTGGGGTCGGCTTTAACCATGATGGGTTTTCGTTACGGATCAGAGGAGTCACTGGTTTTTACAGAAAAAGTGACACGCGAACTGGCGCTGGCAGGCTGGGAAGTTGCGCTCGAACTGGCAAAGGAAAAAGGTCCAGCGCCGATTCTCAAACAGGACTTTGTTGTCACCTCGGAAATGCTGAGTCGCCGACCTGAAATGAAAAAAGACGGCTGGCAAATTGGCGATAGCATTAAAGGCAAAGTGTTACATGCAAGATATAGTCGTTATATGCAGATGGTTGCCGGGGTTAACCCCGAACTGGTGGCTGAGCTGGAAAAAACTGGTGCACGTTTTACCCATCATAGTTCCATTGCACCAACAGGCACCATTGCATTATCTATCGGTAATAATGCAAGCAATGGTATTGAGCCCAGTTTTGCCCATCATTATTCACGCAATATTATTCGCCAGGGTAAAAAGTCCAAAGAAAAGGTTGATGTCTGGTCGTATGAGCTTCTGGCATATCGGGAGCTGGTCAATCAAAAAGCAAAACCCTTCTCGGAAGAAGAAGGTGAAAAATTGCCAGACTATTTTATTAGCGCAGATGATGTCACCCCAAAACAACATGTTGATGTTCAGGCAGCAGCGCAAAAATGGATAGATTCATCGATATCAAAAACCGCGAATATCCCAACCGACTTCCCCTACGATGAATTTAAGGATATTTATCTTTATGCCTATGAGAAGAAGCTGAAAGGCTGCACCACATTCCGCTTTAATCCAGAGGTATTTCAGGGTGTGCTGGTTAAGAAATCGGATCTGGAAAATACCAGCTACCGTTTTTCGCTGGATGATGGCAGCGTTGTTGAAGTGAAAGGTAATGAAGAAATTGATTATGATGGAGAAATGCACACGGCGGCAAATTTATATGATGCGTTGAAAGAAGGTTATTACGGAAAGTTTTAGTGTCCCGCAAACACTTATTTAGCAAATGGCTGTTTACGGTCATTAGCGGACGATGGAAAAGCTGAAAAACATTAGTCCGCGAAGAACGCAAAAGACGCGAAAAAAGCAAAGAAAAT
>CAZALW010000304.1:1763-4119 GCA_964485705.1 uncultured Thiotrichaceae bacterium | reverse complement strand
AAATGATAGCCAACATTGAAATTGCTAAATGTGTGTTAAATAAAACATTTACCACCCATAACCAGTTGCACAAGGATAAACGCATCGCATTGGAGTTAGTTGATGGTCCGTTTAAAAAGTTAACCGGTTTCTGGCAGTTTGATGCGCTTAAAACAGAAAATGCATGCAAGGTGCATCTTGAACTTGAATTTGAATTTGACAATGCGCTGATGTCGATTGCGGCTAAACCGATATTTACTCAGATAGCAAGCTCATTGGTCGATTCGTTTTGCAAACGTGCGGTTGAAGTTTATGGCGAGCGAGGCTAGAACATGCCCATAAGAAGCATGGCAATAGAAAGTACGAGTATTGAAAGTACAGCGGCAGAAAGCATTAACGTCGAAGTGGCATACGCAACGCCGGAAAAACAAATTATCCGTACAGTTAATGTTAATGCTGGTACCAGCATCGGTGCAGCAATCGTTCAGTCTGGCATTATGGTGGATTTCCCTGAACTTGAGCTTGAAGATGCCAGAGTTGGACTCTTCGGCAAAGCTTCGGCAATGACAACTGTGTTATCCGAAGGAGATCGTGTTGAAATTTATCGACCATTAATAGCCGACCCTAAAGAAGTTAGACGAAAACGAGCGGCTAAAAAGCAGTGAATAGTGAATAGTGAATAGTGAATAGTGAATTTTAAAACTAATAATGAATTTAATCTTTAGTTTTTTGTTTTTAACTATTCCGTCCTTTGGTTCGAAAACAGCACCTCCATGTGCTACTGCTCACTATTCACTGCTTTTTTAAGGCTCTATGTATTCAGAGTCATCAATTCTCACCAATACCTCATCTTCAAAATACAGTGTTAATAAAGACTTTCTTTCAAACCCCTTATTCGGAATAAACCGGTAAATGTAATCCCAGCGTTGAGGATGAAACGGATCTGAGAGCATTGGTGAACCCATGATTTTTCGTACTTCAGGTTTTGTCATGCCAGGTTCGATGGCTTCCAGTTGCTCCAGCTTGATGGTGTTTCCCTGTTGTAAATCCAGTTTGTGAGGCTCAGGCAACCATGAGGCGCAACTAGTGAGCCATGCCGTGAACCATACCGTGAGCCATATCTTGAACAACACGCTGACGAATCGTGCAGAGCAGTGGCACAAGGACGTGCTGTTTACGAACCTAAGGATGGCGCAGTGGCACAAGGATGTGCCGTTTACGGACCTAAGGATGGAGAAGGCAGAGAGTGTTTTCAAAATTAATTTCATATATTTTAGAATGAGAGTGATTCTCAGCAGGGTAATGTGCTTAAATAGGACTATCTGTTAAAGTATATAAATATTACCGCATATGACCAGGACAAGTCAGTAGAAAGTTTTATGGAATCAAGTGATTTAAAAAAAGCAGGCCTAAAAGTAACACTTCCCAGGATGAAAATTCTGGAGTTTCTCGAAGTCTCCAAAGTGCGCCACCAGAGTGCAGAGGACATCTATCGTGCTTTACTGAATGATGGTGAAGAAATTGGTTTAGCGACAGTGTATCGCGTATTAACGCAGTTTGAAGCAGCCGGGCTGGTAGAACGTCACCATTTTGAAAGTGGTCAGGCAGTATTTGAACTATCCGAACAAGGTCACCACGATCACATCGTTTGTGTTTCCTGCGGCAAAGTAGAAGAGTTTTGTGACGAGATGATAGAGAAACGTCAGAAAGAAGTCGCTATAGAAAAAGGTTATGAGGTTACCGATCATAGCCTGACCCTGTATGGAAAGTGTCCTGCTTGCAAAAAAAACTGAATGCCAACAACATGGTTATTTGACGGGTTACGCTGCGTTAACCAGATCTACTGAGAAAATCCTACTGATTTGTATCCCGTATACAGACTTTTAACAGCATCCCTAAAGACGTGTATTGTGTCTGATTGATGGCTTTAAACTGTTGGAGCGGACACTCACACAAACACCGCTGCTGTAAAACCTTGATTTTCCCTCCTTAGTCAGCATTTTAATCTAAACTTTAGAGTCATTATTCAATCTTATCTGGATCAGAAATTTCAGATAGAACAGATAACTCATGCAAAAAACGCGTTATTTCAATCAGGTAACAAAAGACTTTACCATCGATCAATACCTGCATCAGCTGGTCGGGTTTGATATTGAAGAAAATAGCTTGTTGCGCCTTGCCTGTGAACAGGTGTGGGATCTGCCTGCAGATGGTGCCTTACCTAGTGCTTTAGATGTTGCCTTGTTATTAAGTGAATTGGGTAGTGATGACACCACGCTCATTGTTGCACTGTTAAGCAGTAAGCAATTAATCAAAAAAAATATGTCCAGGGATGGACGGCCATGTTTGCATAGCGGCGCAAAGAGCCAGGAAGGCG
>CAZALW010000304.1:0-1663 GCA_964485705.1 uncultured Thiotrichaceae bacterium | reverse complement strand
ATGTCCAGGGATGGACGGCCATGTTTGCATAGCGGCGCAAAGAGCCAGGAAGGCGGTGCGACTGATTTTGAGAATCTGCAAAAAACCTATGGCACAGACATTGCCCTATTGGTAAAAAGCGTCATTCAACTGCATGAATTTCATGGTGAGCAAGATGAAGCGTCACCTGAGCAGGTTGAGCGCCTGCGTCGTATGTTGTTATCCATGGTTGATGATGTTCGAGCGGTATTGATAAAACTGGCCTATCGTGTGCAGCGATTAAGGCAGCTAAAACTGGCAGACCTTGTAGAACAACAGGAAATAGCCAGAGAAAGCCTGGAAATATTTGCTCCTATTGCCAATCGACTTGGTATTGGCCAGTTAAAATGGGAGCTGGAAGACCTGGCGTTTCGTTATCTTGAACCGGATACCTATAAAAAAATTGCAAAAAACCTGCGAGAAAAGCGCGAAGAGCGAGAACAGTTTATTGCTGATGTTGTAGATAAAATAAAACAGATTGCGGACAGGGAAGATATTTCAGCGGAAATTTACGGTCGCCCTAAACACATTTATAGCATCTGGAAAAAAATGACAGCTAAACGCTGTAGTTTTGATGAGCTATTTGATGTTCGTGCGGTGCGTATCGTACTTCAAAATATTGCAGAATGTTATGTTGTGTTAGGTCTGGTACATGCACAATGGCGGCATATTAACAAAGAATTTGATGACTACATTGCCAATCCAAAAGAAAATGGTTACCAGTCACTGCATACCGCTGTTTACGGTCCACGCGGCAAACCCGTTGAAATTCAAATTCGAACACAACAAATGCATGAATTTGCAGAGCATGGTGTGGCGGCGCATTGGCGTTATAAAGAAGCCGGCAACAATAAAAGCAATATGCAATCTGGTATTGAATCCTTAAGAAAGTTACTCAATACATCGCAGGCTAATGATGAAGAGTTAATGGAAAGTTTCCGTTCGGAAATGTTTCATGATCGTGTTTACGTGTTAACCCCTGAAGGGCGTGTCATTGATTTGCCAGAAGGTGGCACACCGCTGGATTTTGCCTACGCAGTGCATACGGAAATCGGTCACCGTTGTCGCGGTGCAAAGGTTAACGGCCGTATTGTGCAGTTAACATATCAGCTGAAAAATGGTCAACGTGTAGAAGTATTAACAGCAAAAGAAGCGTCACCACGGCGAGACTGGATAATTTCTCATCTGGGTTACATAAAAACCTCACGTGCAAAAAATAGAATTAGAGGCTGGTTTAGAAAACAGGATGAAGAAAAAAATGTTGCCGAAGGTAAAACCTTATGTGAGCGTGAATTTAAACGCCACGGCATAAAGCCAGACCTTAAAAAGGTGGTGACACACTTTAAACTGGACTCTACAAATGATTTTTATATACATTTGGGAAGGGGTGATATAAGTGTTGCGCAAATGTCATCCATGTTGTTTGAGTTTGATGAAAGTCAGACAAAGAAAAACAGCATTCCGATACGTGCAGCAACACAATACAAAACAGCAAAACATGATAGCACTAAGAAAGCCGGAGAAAAATTAAGGGCTGGTAATGTTAATGTTTTAGGTGTCGGTAATTTATTAACCAGCATTGCCAATTGCTGTATGCCTGTACCGCATGATGAAATTGTTGGTTATATCACCAAAGACAGGGGGG
>CAZALW010000303.1:0-4165 GCA_964485705.1 uncultured Thiotrichaceae bacterium | reverse complement strand
CTTGCAAAGTAGTGCCTTCCTGGCGCTGAATCAGCAGATAGATAAACAACATCGTTTATTAAAGCGGCTTGAACAAAGTCGGGAACAACTGCGTATCAGTGAAGAGAATCTGGCTATCACGCTTAATTCTATAGGTGACGGGGTGGTTGTCACTGATGAAAAAGGCAGCTTAACCTTGTTGAACCCGGTTGCTGAACAGCTTACCGGCTGGTCGAATGAAGAAGCTTATGGCCAGCCGGTAAAAACTATTTTTCCCATTATTGATGCCAGTACACGTGAAACCATCGAAAACCCCATTGAAAAAGTACTGGCGACAGGTGAAACGGTATACCTGAGCAACCATACCACGCTGATTTCCAGAAATGGTACAGAGTATCAAATTGCCGATTCTGCGGCCCCGATTCGAGAAAAGGATGGCAGTGAAATACTGGGTATGGTACTGGTATTTCATGATGTTAGCGAGCAATACCGCCTGCGCGAAGAAAATATTAGCAGTAAAATAAAAATACAGGACAGTGAAAAACTGTATCGTAATCTGATCGAAACCATGGCCGCCGTGGCCTGGGAGTTTGATCTGGTGTTGCAACGATTTGCCTATATGGGGCCAGGGATACTGGGTCTTACTGGTTACCCGGCAGAGCAATGGACGGATATTGATAGCTGGGCAGAGCACATTCATCCTGATGATCAAACCAATGCTGTTGAATACTGCCAGCTGGAAACGCTAAAGGGTCGAGACCACACTCTGGAGTACCGTGTTATTACTGCAAGTGGCAAAATAAAGTGGTTGCGCGATGAGGTCAGCATCATTAAGCAAGATGGTGAGCCAGTTTTGATGCGCGGTTATTTCTTTGATATTTCTGAACATAAACAGACCGAAGAAGCATTACGTCGCGCACAAAAGATGGAGGCAATCGGCCAGCTTACTGGTGGCATTGCTCACGACTTCAATAACATTCTTGGCATTATTCTGGGTAATCTGGAGTTACTTGAGCGTCATATAAATGCGGATGAAAAAGGTCAAAAACGCATAAACAATATTAAATATTCCAGCGAGCGTGCGGCTACCCTGACCAGGCGATTATTGGCTTTTTCACGCAGTGAAGCGGTGAGTGTCAAAACTGCCGATATCAATAGTGTGATTAACAACATGGAGGGTTTGATTAGTAAGTCGCTCACGCCGCAGGTTGAAGTGAAATATCACCTTGATGCCAATCTGTGTAAAACCGAGATTGATTGTGGTGACTTTGAAGATGCTTTGCTTAATCTGGTGCTGAATGCGCGTGATGCCATGGCGGGACACGGCAAATTAAGCATTGAGACATTCAACAGTACCCTGGATGATGCCTATTGCGCCCTTAATCCGGGTGTTGTAGCCGGGCAATATGTACAGCTGGCGATAAGTGATAATGGTAGTGGCATCCCTGCTGAGCAACAGGCAAATATTTTTGAACCATTTTTTACCACTAAAGAACAGGGTAAAGGCACCGGTCTGGGATTGTCGATGGTGTTTGGTTTCGTTACACGCTCCCTGGGTCACATCAGAGTATATTCAGAGCCTGATATTGGCACCACATTCAGATTGTATTTACCACTGTCGCAGAGTGAAGTATCTTCGTCAGAAGGTGTCAACGTGGACAGTGCTGTTTTACACGGTGGTAAGGAGACCATACTGGTTGTCGATGATGAGCAGGCGTTGCGGGAGCTGGTTGAAGAGTTGCTGCAGGAGGTGGGTTATAAAGTGTTAACCGCCAGCGATGGCCAGCAGGCATTGCAGCAACTGGAGAAAGAGCCTGGTATTGACCTGTTATTCAGTGATGTGGTGATGCCTGGTGGTCTTAATGGTTATGAGCTGGCAGAGCAGGCAGTAGCAAAATGCCCTGGACTCAAAGTGCTGCTGACATCGGGTTACACTGAAATGGTTGTGGCACGTAATGGTCAGGCACAATTTGAGGCAAATTTACTCAGTAAGCCATACACACAGGCGGATCTTACGCAGAAGATTCGTTTGTGTCTGGATGAGGTGGAGCAGTAGCAAACATAGCCCAAATATTTAGAAGAGTTTGCGCCAGTTCGGTTGGGGTTCGTGCCTCACCCCAACCTACATACTTTAGACACCATGTAGCTTTTGCTACTATAAAATAATGTTATGACTGGATTCATTTCTTGACCTTAAATAGCCTTCTCTTATATAATTCGCGCGCATTCTTAGCTCGTTGGCCGTTTTTTCCTTAAATCTGTGAGCGCTGTTGCTTGGAATGTAAAAAACTATGCAACAAGATCAGCTAGATCCAGAAAGACAGCTTAACCGGGCAGATTCTGAAAAGCATTCAGACCTGCGACCAGCCTTGCAACAGCAGGATCTGGAGCAACTGAAGCATAAGCATCAGCACTCTCAACAGCAGGCGTTTCGATTCATTTTAACGCAGCTACTGGCAACGCTTGTATTGTTTGCTGTGTTGCTTTTATTTAGCAAGTTGCATTTATTTGACCCTGTAGTGATGTATGTTGTCGCATACTCGTCGCTTATAGGTGGATTAATTGCAACACTGGCAAATGCCTGGTTTGCAATAAAAGTTTTCCTGGTAAAACCGACAGTAACAGCAGAAGCTATGCTGACCACGTTTTATGTTGGCGAGATATATAAATTTATATTTACCGGTGCAATGTTTGTTATTGTTTTTGTTTTGATAAAGCCGGTTAGCATAGTCGCTTTATTGCTTACGTACTTGTTTATACACATTACTCCTGCGGTGCAGAATGTCCTTACTAAAGACTAATGCTGTAAACATATAAAGCGTTGTATAAGTATTTGCAGTATGTCCTTTTTAAACTGCTGGTAGCATGGATGCTACCGTCAAGCCTATAGGGATATATTCACGGCGTGTTTCAAAACGGCACACTGCAAATGCTTATGCAACGATTAATAAGCCACACTGAAAAGAGATAGAGAGTTATTATGGCTGGAGAAGCCCAGACAGCTAGCGAATACATCAAGCATCATTTGCAGAATCTTACCTATGGCAAGTTCCCTGAAGGTTATGATAACGCAGGTAGCTGGGGCTTTGCGCACACCGCACAGGAAGCCAAAGACATGGGTTTCATGGCAATTCATGTTGATACCATGTTGTTTTCAATTGTGCTGGGTGTGTTCTTTCTATTTTTCTTTCACAAAGCCGCTAGATATGCCACTGAAGGCGTGCCGGGTGGGTTACAAAACTTTGTGGAATGGGTGGTTGAGTTTATTGACAGTAATGTGAAAGATTCTTTTACCGGGAAAAATCCGATGGTTGCGCCCATGGCGCTTACCCTTTTCATCTGGATTTTATTAATGAATCTAATGGATCTGGTGCCGGTTGACTGGTTGCCACAGCTGGCGGGCATAGTTGGCTCAGGTGTGTTTGGTGTTGATCCGCATCATGTATTTTTTAAGATAGTGCCAACCACAGACCCCAATGCCACTTTCGGCATGGCATTAGCCATTTTTGCGCTAACCCTGTACTACAGCGTCAAAATTAAAGGCGTTGGCGGCTTTATGGCTGAATTAACCATGCAGCCATTTGAAGCAAAAAGCCTACCGGTTAAAATATTTCTCATTCCAATCAACTTCTTTCTTGAGTTTGTTGGTCTTATCTCTAAACCAATTTCTTTATCGCTGCGTTTATTTGGCAACCTGTACGCAGGCGAAATGATCTTTATTTTAATTGCTTTATTATATGGCAGTGGTTTAACACTGTTTATTTTTGCCGGTGTATTGCAGTGGGCGTGGGCAGTATTCCACGTTTTAATTATTACCCTGCAGGCATTTATATTTATGACGCTGGCGGTGGTTTATATGGAGATGGCGCACCATCATCATTAACTATATGCAATCAGATTTTGTAACTACTCAGCGAGTAGTCTAATGAATCGTAACTGGTCAGATCGCCCCTGGAATTTGTCAGTTCAAGGCGAAAAATGTGAGCTTACAAGTGTAAGTGTCCCGTCTTTGATTAAATTCTGTTTAACGCAGAAATGGCTGATTCCAGGGGTGAGCTGAGTAGTTACCAGATTTTTAACTTTTAACCTTTACAATTAGGAGATCACAATGGAAGCTTCATTGTTATATATCGCAGGCGCAATGCTTTTAGGCATGGGCGCTATGGGCGCTGCCATCGGCATCGGA
>CAZALW010000302.1:0-4176 GCA_964485705.1 uncultured Thiotrichaceae bacterium | reverse complement strand
TGCGCTCAACTTCAACACGCTCGAACACTTCAATTTGATCGCCAACTTTTACTTCGTAATTTTTCACCGCGATACCACATTCAGTACCACTGTTGACTTCTTTTACATTGTCTTTAAAGCGACGCAATGATTCCAACTCACCTTCAAAAATCACCACATTGTCACGCAACACACGAATCGGAGCATCTTTACGCACCACACCTTCGGTAACCAACGAACCTGCAACCTGGCCAAACATGGGCGAGGTGAAAACTTCCTGCACTTTAGCCATGCCGATAATCTGCTCGCGGAATTCAGCTTTGAGCATACCCGTCAGCGCTTTCGCTACTTCATCAATCAGCTCATAAATAATACTGTAGTAATTTAATGCTACAGCCCGTTCGGATGCTGCACGTCTGGCAGAGGCATCGGCACGAACATTAAAACCAATGACAATGGCATCGGATGCAGCCGCCAGGCTAATATCAGTTTCATTGATACCGCCCACACCCGAGCTAATAATACGCACATCAACTTCATCATTATCAGCAACCAGTTTGTGCAATGAATCACTGATTGCATGCAACGTCCCTTGCACATCGGCTTTTAACAGAATATTTAATTTTTTAACTTCACCAGCTTTCATCTGGTCAAACATTGACTCCAGTTTATTTGCCTGCTGGCTAGCAAGACGCATATTGCGCGCCTTCTGCTGGCGATTTTGTGATACTTCACGAGCGGTACGCTCATCTGCCAGCACCTGCATATCATCACCTGCGTTTGGCATATTGGACAAACCAATAACTGCCACCGGCATCGATGGACCTGCAGTTTCAATACTATTGCCGCACTCATCAAACATCGCACGCACGCGACCAAAATCTTCTCCGGCGAGCATAATGTCACCTTTTTTCAGAGTACCCTCCTGGATTAGCACTGTTGCGGTAACACCGCGGCCTTTATCCAGCGAAGCTTCCAGAACGATACCTTTGGCCAGACCTTCCGTTGCTGCCTGCAACTCCATCAGCTCTGCCTGTAGAGAAATGGCATCCAGCAAAGCATCAATACCCTCTCCAGTGTGCGCAGAAACATTAACAAAAATATTATCACCGCCCCATTCTTCAGGAATAACGTCATAACTGCCGAGTTCATTTTTTACTCGATCCGGATCGGCACCTTCTTTATCCATTTTATTGACTGCAATAATAATCGGTACTTCAGCCGCTTTTGCGTGCTGCACCGCTTCAACGGTTTGCGGCATCACACCATCATCGGCAGCGACAACAATAATAACGATATCGGTAGCATTAGCGCCACGTTCGCGCATACTGGTAAATGCAGCATGTCCCGGCGTATCTAAAAAAGTGATAACACCTTTATCGGTTTCCACATGATAAGCGCCAATGTGCTGGGTAATACCACCAGCTTCGCCTGCAGCAATTTTTGATGCCCGGATGTAATCCAGCAGTGATGTTTTACCGTGATCAACATGCCCCATAATGGTGACAACAGGTGCTCGCGACTCCAATTTCAAATCAGAGGTATCACGCGCCAACAATGCTTTTTCGTAATCATCTTCGTTAACGATAATCGGATTATGACCCAGCTCTTCAATCACCAGTACCGCGGTATCCTGGTCAATCATCTGATTTATGGTTGCCATGACACCCATTTGCATCAGGGTTTTAATAAGCTCACCGGCTTTCATTGAAATGCGTCTGGCAAGCTCATCTACGGTAATGGTAGCGGGTACGGTTACATCGTGTACCACAGCGTCAACCGGTCTCTCAAAGCCATGCTTGGCATCGGCTGCAGCCACAGATCTTCTTGCCGATTTACCTTTTTTCTTGTGACGACCACCACTTCTGCCCGAAGAAACATGTAGTTCTTTACGGCCATATAGAGTACTTTTATCTTTATGCTCGCCTTTGTGTTTTTTTGTTGTTGCTTTCTGATCACGCGACTGCTGCGCTTGCAATTCATCAGGCGTAAGAACCTTTTCTTTTGAGCCGACGGCTGGTTTAGTCGAGCCTTCTTCTTTTTTCCTGCCTACTTGTTGACTACCGGTTGCTTCTGCTTGCGCTTTAACATCGGCAACTCTATTGGCTTCTAAGCGCGAGTCTTCAGCCAGTTGTTCCTGTTCACGTTTTGCTGCACGCTCAAGCTTAATCTGCCGCTCACTTTCGCGTTCCTGCTCTCGACGCGCCTGATCAGCACGAAGTTTTTCTAATTCTGTGAGTTCAGCAGGCACTTCCTGCTCTGCTGCTACAGCAGTCGTGGCCTCCACCGTTTCGTCTGGTGCGTCCTGTGCTGCCGGACGAGTAAACGTGCGCTTACGGCGAACTTCAATGGAAACGGCGCTCCTGCCCGCACCTCTAACTTTTACCTCACTGACCGATTTGCGTTTTAAAGCAATTTTGCGAGGTTCGCTTTTAGGCAATCCACCGGTAGCATCAACGCTACTATCTTTACCATGCTGACTTCTCAAAAAACCTAACAAAGTCATTTTGTCTGCATCAGATATTAGTGCGTCAGGCGCATCAATTGCCAGACCCGCATCTTTTATCTGTTCAAGTAAGCGTTCTACTGGTGTACCAACGACACTTGCCAATTGTTTTACTGTTACTTCAGCCATAACTTATCCTGGTGTACAATCTCAGTGATTTATTTCTGCTCTTCTTCTTCTTCGGCAAACCATGGAGCACGCGCTGTCATAATTAACTCGGAAGCGCGGGTTTCATCCATACCTTCTATTTCCATTAACTCATCAACCGCCTGCTCGGCAAGGTCTTCCATTGAACAAATGCCTTTTACTGCCAACAGGTTTGCCAGCTCATTATCCATACCATCCATGGTTAACAGGTCTTCCTGTGGTTTGTTATTTTCCAGTACTTCTTCGGTCATAATTGCTTGTGTTAACAGATAATCACTGGCGCGATTACGTAACTCAGCAACGATGCCTTCGTCAAATTCTTCGATATCTAACAATTCAGACTCGGGCACATAAGCCACTTCTTCAATTGTAGAAAAGCCTTCTGCCACCAGGATCTCAGCCACTTCCGCATCGACATCAAGATGCTTAGTAAAGACTTCAAGGTACTTCGCCCCTTCTTCCGCAGTTTTCGTTTCGGCTTCCTGCTCAGTCATGACGTTGAGTACCCAGCCCGTCAATTCACTGGCGAGACGGATATTCTGACCACCACGACCAATTGCCATAGCAAGCTTTTCTTCATCTACTGCAATATTCATGCTATTGGCATCTTCATCCACCACCAGTGATAGCACCTCAGCCGGTGACATGGCATTAATGACAAATTGTGCAGGATCATCATGCCAAAGAATAATATCAACACGCTCACCACCAATTTCATTCGAGACCGATTGCACACGCGAACCCCGCATACCAACACAGGCACCAACAGGGTCTATACGGTTATCCAGTGCTCTTACCGAAATTTTTGCACGCGAACCCGGATCACGAGCACCACCAAGAATTTCAAGCATACCCTGGTCCACTTCCGGCACTTCAAGTTTAAACAATTCAACCAGAAATTCAGGCGCAGTACGACTGATAAACAATTGTGGACCACGTGTTTCTGAGCGCACTTCTTTTAAATAACCGCGCAGGCGATCGCCCGGACGCACGGCTTCACGAGGAATCATCTCAGATTTAGGAATAAATCCTTCAACACCACTGCCTAAATCCAGATATACATTACCGCGTTCTACCCGTTTCACTGTGCCCATTACCAACTCGCCTTCACGACCTGAGTAAGCTTCAACCACACGCTCACGTTCAGCTTCACGAACCTTCTGCACGATGACCTGCTTTGCGGTTTGCGCCGCAATACGACCAAACTCGACAGAATCTATCTGTTCCTCAACATAATCACCAAGGTTAATTTCCGGCTCATCCTGCTCTTCAGCATACATTTGCGCTGCTTCCAGTGTGATTTCACCTAAGGGGTTCTCCATAGGTTCATCACTAGCAACAACCAGCCAGCGACGAAAAGTATCATATTCACCGGTCTCACGATTTATGCTGACACGCACATCAATATCCTTACCATTTTTCTTGCGCGTAGCAGTAGCAAGTGCTGCCTCAATGGCCTCAAATATAATCTCTTTTTCGACGCCTTTTTCATTAGATACGGCATCGGCAACGTAGAGAATTTCCTTGCTCATGGTTTAGACCTC
>CAZALW010000301.1:0-4231 GCA_964485705.1 uncultured Thiotrichaceae bacterium | reverse complement strand
AATAGAACATGGGGTGTTGCTAAAAATACGCAAAGATAAAAAACAAGGTGCTTTGTTACGTGCCTGGGTTGATAATGAAGTATTGCCTCGTTTTGAGGGTCGTGTTTTACCAATTGACACTGATGTAACTTTGCAATGTGCAAGGCTACATGTGCCAGATCCACAACCAGAACGTGATGCATTAATTGCAGCTACAGCACTGGTACATAAGTTAACTGTCGTAACTAGAAATGTAAACGATTTCCTACCAACAAGTGTTCAGGTATTGAATCCCTGGGAAGATATCCGTGATAATGAGCGTTGATCTGATTTTACCTGGTATTAAATGCCCGCTTATTTAAGATGACACTCAGTGTTTCTGCCTCAATCGACCAGTTCACCACATAACGGACATCTGAGGAAAATTGCACATATTGGTAAAAACCGACATGTCGGACATTGAGTGGTGGTACAAAAAAGGAAAAAAATTCGAAGGTAACATGATAGATGGCTTCCAGACCTTCGTATGTTGATTGGTCTTTTTTATAATTATTATTTTATTTAATTTTATATAATTCACTTGCAGTAGCGTACCATAAAAGATACGATTCTGTTATGGATAAATGCCCCGTTAAAAGGATTTCCGTTAAATTTTATTGTTTAGCTAGTGGTAAAGAGCCTGTTCTGGAATGGCTAAAAATGCTCAGTAAGTCAGATAAAAGGATAGTCGGTTTTGATATAAAAACCGTTGAGGAGGGCTGGCCACTAGGAGCTTGTACGAGAATAGAAGTCGTAGCGAAAATCACAGAAAGGTTATAAGGTGAGTTTATTGAATGAGGCGAATATTGAGTATATTTAACGATTTCAATAAGCTCAGATTATGACCTTTATGGGATTTGCAGTAGATTCTCTATTCTCGTACAAGCTCCTAGGTATGCCACTGGTTGAAAAGCTTGATAAAAAGTTGTGGGAAGTGCGTAGTAATATTAATGATGGTTGTATTACTCGAGTCTTTTTTACGATTGCAAAACACGATATGGTGCTATTACATGGAATTAAAAAGAAAACCCAGAAGACCGCTAAAAAGGATTTAGATTTAGCAAAAAGCCGACGAAATACCGTTTTGAATGCGAAGTAGGTGGCATAATGAAAAACAAACATATTGGTTCTAGTTTTGATGACTTCTTAGAAGAAGAAGAAGGCATTTTAGGTGAAGCTCAGGCAATCGCTGTTGCTCGTGTGCTTGCGTGGGAAGTTAATAAATACTTGGCTGAACATAACACTACCAAAACAGCTTTTGCTAAAGTTCTTGAAACGAGCCGTATGCAAGTTAATCGCCTGATCGATCCAGAAGATACCAGTGTAAGTTTAAATACAATGGCGAAAGTTGCTGAGGTGATGGGTAAAAAGCTAGAGCTTCGTTTGGTTTAAAATGAGTGTGGCTGTCTCATACATTAAATCAGTTTCCCGCTCATTAGGAGTCATAAAAAGCTATTAGCTTTTCTTCTGAAATCACCACAAAGTAGGCTTCTAAAGATCGAGTAAAATAGAATAAATTGGGTTATAAGCGAACACTCATCGTTGGTTAAAATTTAATCCCTCCGTCCCCTTTAACGCCCGTAAGTGTTCAAGCAGTACCGGTGAGAGCATGGCATAACGGTCTGTATGGCCTTTGCCCTGTTCAACACGTAAAGTCTGCGAGTGCTGTCAACATCACTGATCTTAAGTGCCACCACTTCACTGACGCGTAACTGTGCCATAAGCGACAGACAGAGTGGCCCGGTATTTAGGGTTACCGGCTGCATCAATCAAACAGGTAACTTCCTGACGACTGAGTACCAATTGATATAGAAGTGTGTGATATCTGTGGTAAAAAAGTAAAGGTGATTGCGTGTATTGAAGATCCGGTTGTTATCAAGCAAATACTCAAACACTTGAAAGAGCAAACGCCAGCCAAAATAAAAACATGTCATACCAGAAAGCCGGTCACTGCCGCAAAGTATCTTGTTTGCAGATTAAGATGGATGACATGTGAATAAAAGGAGTTGCTACAGATGGTTGGCAGGATGGTGGTTGTCAGTTTTATTGAAATAAAAGGATAAGCCCAGGGTTCTGGTGTTGTCATTTGGAGAAATTGAGCAATTTACTGGATAAAAGCCGTGGCAGGCCAGTGTGGTTTAGGGTGTTTTAGTTTGACCTGGGTTAGAAAGGGTGTTTATATTTCCTATACTTTTTGCGATGGAACTGGAGATGTATGATGCGCTTTAATAATGAGATTAACCCACGGTTTAGCCTTTGGTTTGCTTTTTTTGGCATATTGTTTATCGCGGGTTGTGGTGGTGACTCCAGCAGTACAGGTGGCTCCAAAAGTTGCCAAACTGAATGCTGGATCGAAAAAGTATGTTCTATTTTCAGCAACAGTGGATGCATCTCATACACCATGTGCTTCGACCGGGGTACTGGCTGTAACATCACTTCTGGTGGTGGTAGTAATGTTGCTCCAGTTGCTAATGCCGGGGCAGATAAGGATACTCTTGTGGGTACAACCATTACTTTTGACAGTAGCGCCAGTAGTGATCTGAATGGAGATACTCTCGGTCACCAATGGGTATTGATTTCCAGCCCTCCCGGAAATACCGCAAGCTTGGTTAATGCCACCAGCAGCATGCCGACATTCACACCCAATGTAACCGGAGCCTACGTGTTCGGTGTACGGGTAGACGACGGGACAGAGGCATCAGCGTATCTGGATATGGTACGCCTCAGTGTCCAAAACCCTGGTATCGGCAATGTATTCCAGACACCGGTCAATCTTTCTGCATCCAACCTGTCGCCTTTTGCTATTACCTCTGGTGACTACAACAATGACAATCGGAGTGATTTTGCGCTGCTTCGCTGTCGCGTGGGACTGCAAGTGTTTCTTAGTAATGCTGTAGCAGGGTTTACTCCTCAAAATACGGTTAATATCGGCGGTAAATGCGATAAATTATTCAGTGGTGACTTCAATAATGATAATGACCTAGATATATTTATTGCAAACGGCGCAGATGGTGGTTTCATATTGTGGGGCGATGGCACTGGAGTCTTTTCCCTGATCGATACCGTCCATGATTTGCCTCAGGGTCAGGCGCTTCTGGAAATTGGTGATTTTAATAATGATGGCAACCTTGATTTACTCGCATCGCTAAAAATTGGACTGGAAAAAGATAAAAGTATTTCAATTTTTCTGGGTGATGGAACCGGTACATTCACTCAATCAACATCATTCACTACAGAGTCCCAAACGGTACATGTCACCGCCAGTGCCGACATAACGGGTGATGGTATCGATGATTTTGCCTTTACCACTAAAAGCGATGAAATCAGTATTGTTGCGGGTAATGTCAGTAATAGTTTTACTGTATCAACAACTTTAACCATTAATGGATTTAGCCAGATAAAATTTAGCGATATCAATAAGAATAACCGCCTTGATTTGATAACCTATAATCGTGGATCAGTATTTAGATCAGGATCTTCATCAAGCAGTAACATGGAAATTTCAGATAGCCACCTGGAGGTATATCTGGACGATGGTAGCGGTGGATTCGTCTTAACCGGGGCACACTATGTGGTAAATGATGTCTCTTCTTTTGTCACCGCTGATTTTAATAACGACAGTAATGTTGATGTTCTGGTATTAAATACATCATTCTTTTCATCACCAACCGATGGCACTGGATCAATTTTCTACGGTAACGGTAGTGGTGGATTCCCTATACTCAATTCATTCCCGATTACCAGTAGTTTTAGTGCCGGTGAAGCAACGGGTTACATGGCACTTGCTGATACCAATCTGGATACCAAAGCCGATATCGGCTTATTGAACCTAAGTACCGGGAAGCTGACCATACTCATCGGTAAAGAACCTTAGCAACTGGCTCTAACAGCCAAATTACTGCAGGTTCGTTCGATCTCAGTCAGGTATTTGACATATGAGTGGTGTCCAGGTCAGTGCTCTTGATTTTGACCAACTGATTGAGCAGCAAAAGAGTGGTTATCGAGACCAGTTAGGGGAATATAGAAAAGACTTAACATGACTAAACTCAGATGTGCTGGAAGGCACTAAGCCAGCATTTAATAATCGTAAGATCAAGTATCATTAAAAAATAATATGAACGATAAGGAATTAGAGGTGTGCACATACGAGTCATCGTCAATAAGGAGAAGAAGTAGACATGCATGAAATCATCTGCCCCCACTGTAATAAAGC
>CAZALW010000300.1:0-4256 GCA_964485705.1 uncultured Thiotrichaceae bacterium | reverse complement strand
CTTTGTCATCTGCCTGTGAACTGTCGTCTGTTTGTGGTTGTTGCATGGCAGCAGCAGAAGCATGTTGATAATTTACATTCTCAACTTGCGCGTTCTGATTGGCATCAAGTTGCTCAACCTGTTCATTTGACTGTATTTTTACTTTTGAAAGAATGGTGACGACTTCGTATTTTATACGATCAAGCATCTCGCCAAACATTTCAAAAGCTTCACGTTTATATTCCTGCTTGGGATTTTTTTGTGCATAACCACGCAGACCGATACTCTGCCGCAAATAATCCATTGCCGCCAGATGCTCTTTCCAGAGTTTATCCAGCACATTTAGCATCACATGTTTTTCATAATTACGCATGCCGTCGTTACCAACCGTTTGCTCCTTCGCGTTGTATTCATCAACAATGGCATTCTGGATTTTTTTACGTAAACCGGTGTCCGACAGCATGTTGTCCTGTTCCAGCCAATCTGCAACTGGCAGGCTCTGACCAAACTCACTATCCAGCGCTTTTTCCAGCCCGTCAATATCCCACTGTTCATCAATACTGCCTTGCGGAATATGTGTGGTAATAATACTATCAATAACATCCTGGCGAATATCTTTGATGGTGGATGACAAATCTGCCTCAGCCATCATTTCATTTCGCTGTCCGTAAACAACCTTACGCTGATCATTGGCGACATCATCATATTCAAGCAGTTGTTTTCGAATATCGTAGTTATGGCCTTCAACTTTACGTTGTGCATTTTCAATGGCACGGTTAACCCAGGGATGCTCAATCGCTTCACCTTTTTCCATACCAAGTTTTTTCATTAATGCGCCCATTTTATCGGAGGCAAAAATACGCATCAGATCGTCTTCCAGTGACAGATAAAAACGACTGGAACCGGCATCACCCTGACGACCGGAACGACCACGTAACTGGTTATCGATACGCCGTGACTCGTGACGCTCACTACCGATAACATGCAAGCCGCCCGCATTCAGAACCTGGTTGTGACGATTCTGCCAGTCATCTTTTATACTGGCTAACTTATCATCAGTCACTTTGTTGTTTTTCAGCTCGGCTTCAAGATTGCCACCAAGCACGATATCCGTACCACGTCCTGCCATATTGGTAGCAATGGTTACCGCAGCAGGCAGACCTGCGCTCTCAATAATATGCGCTTCGTTTTCATGTTGTTTGGCATTTAACACGTTATGCTTTATTTTGTCTTTCTTCAACAAGTCGGAAATATGCTCGGAAACTTCTATTGATGCCGTACCCACTAGCACCGGTTGCTTTCTTTTGACACAATCTTTTACATCTTCAACAATAGCGTTGTATTTTTCATCAGGGGTTAAAAATACCAGGTCGGTATTATCCGTACGAGCCATCGATTTATTGGTTGGAATAATGATAACTTCAAGATCATATATTTGTAGCAATTCTTCAGCTTCGGTATCAGCTGTACCGGTCATGCCGGAAAGTTTGTTATATAATCTGAAATAGTTCTGAAAGGTAATGGATGCTAGAGTCTGGTTTTCATTTTGAATGGAAACATTCTCTTTGGCTTCAACCGCCTGATGCAGACCTTCTGACCATCGCCGACCCTCCATGGTGCGACCGGTAAATTCATCAACGATGATGACCTGGTTATCACGCACAATATAATGTACGTCTTTTTCAAACAGCACCAGCGCACGTAAAGCGGCATTCAAATAATGCACCAGGCTGATATTGGTTGCACTGTATAAGCTATCATTTTCATCGAGAATTTTTTGTTCTACCAGAATATCTTCTAACCGTTGATGCCCCTGATCGGTAATGTGAACACTTTTATTTTTTTCATCGACTGCAAAGTCACCTTCTTCCGGCTCTTCTTTGCTCATGCTTAAGCGACCTTGCTCCAGCTTTTTGACGATTTCTTTAAATTTAATATGTAAATCGCTGCTTTCGCCTACAGAACCTGAAATAATCAATGGTGTTCTGGCTTCATCAATTAAAATGGAATCCACTTCATCGACGATGGCGAAATAAGGCTGGCGCTGAACTTTTTCTTCGGCGGTAAAAGCCATGTTATCGCGCAGATAATCGAAACCAAACTCATTGTTGGTGCCATAAGTAATGTCTGCTGCGTACGCCTGTTTTTTGGCGACAGGATCCATACCTGAAACACTGACACCAATTGTTAGCCCTAAAAAACTGTATAACTGCCCCATCCATTGTGCATCACGTGCTGCCAGGTAATCGTTAACCGTAACCACGTGTACGCCTTTTCCTGGTAATGCATTCAGATAAGCCGCCAGAGTGGCGACCAGGGTTTTGCCTTCACCGGTTTTCATCTCGGCAATTTTGCCATTATGCAGAACCATGCCGCCGATTAGCTGCACATCAAAGTGGCGCATATCGAATACCCGGCGACCCGCTTCTCTCACGGTAGCAAAGGCTTCTGGCAACAACTGCTCTATGGTTTCGCCTTTTTTGGTGCTACTACCTTCTGCGTCATCTTTCAGGCGCTCACGGAATTCCAGCGTTTTTGCTGCCAGCTGTTCATCGCTGAGCGCTTTAAACTCGTCTTCCAGTGCATTAATTTGATTTACGGTTTTACGGTATTTTTTGACCAGTCGATCATTTCGACTACCAAATACCTTTTTAACGGCATTCAAAATCATAGTGATTATTTAACCTGTAACTTTGTGATGTAAAAACAACCAGGAGGCGCTTACGAGTAGCTGTATTCTAAACCGCTTTCCATTGTGTCTTCATAGTAAAAAATACGATGTATTATGCCTGAGAACTGCTGGCGGGTCATGTGTAATTAATAATTACGAGTAGTGGTGCATGGATGCAGCGTTTACCAGCCTGTTGCTGCAGGCAGGCGAACCAGTAGTAGCACATGGAAGTGCTGTTAACGAACCAAAGGATGGAAAGGACGGGATTACGATGGGCTTGTTGCTAATTCGTAATTCGTAATTATTTTAAGGCAACATATTTCGAAGGATCAACCTGTCTGTCATTTTTAAGCACTTCAAAATGGACATGGGGTCCGGTTGACCGTCCCGTTGAACCCATCAGCGAGATAGCCTGCCCTTTTACTATCGCTTCACCCACCTCAACCAACAGTTTGGCATTATGTCCATATCGAGTGACATAACCATTACCGTGATTTATTTCGACTAAATTCCCGTAAGCATAACGTTTTCCTGACCAGGTAACGACACCACTGGCGACCGCAATAACTTCACTGCCTTCTTTACCCGCAAAATCCATGCCTTTATGCATCGCCAGTTTACCGGTGAAAGGGTCGGTACGTTTACCATAAGGGGAAGACATCCAGCCTTTTGTTACAGGACGACCACGCGGTTTTGCTTCACTTCTTAACTGACGATTCATGATAACTTCTTCAAGCACATCAAGCTGCTCTTCACGACTGGTCAGTTGTTTATCTAAATTTGAGATAACCGCATGAATATTTATAGAGGCAAGGTTAGCACTATTAATACTTTCCGTTTCGACAGGTCCGCCATAAGACGGGACATCGTTGAAATTAAACTCTTTTGCATCCAGTTTTGCAACTTTGACCAGGCGTTGTCCTAATGCATTTAGTCGAATAACATTCGCCTGCATCCTGCCTATACGGGAAGCAAGGGTATCAAACTCAGTTGTTGCCGACTGCCGTGCCTCCTGGATTAATATTTTTTGTTTGGAAATATCGTGTTCCAGCGCAATCAGCTCATTGACTACTGTATGTGTTTTACCATACCAGTAACCACCACCAACCAATAAACCAGCAAAAAGGCTTATAATAGCAGCATAGGCAAGTATCTGTCGTCTGCCATCTAACTGACAACGAAGCGGCTTACCTCTAAATTTTCCAACAAAAATAATATTCATACACGTAATACCGGACAGCAGGTCTTCAAGTATAGCTAATCTATTGATTTTTGTAACTACTCTATGAAGCCATTAAACGAACAAATCGACCCCAAATTTGTGATCCAGGCCAGGAAACTGGCTCAATATACGCAGTTATTACAACAAGTTTTGCCTATCGAATGCCGCAATCACGTTAAAGTGGCCAATATTCGCAATCAAAATTTGATGTTAATTACCGATTCTCCTGTATGGACAACCAGACTACGCCAGCTTAGTCCACAGATTCTTGAGTATATTCGTGAAAACAGCGTAAATACTGATAACAGTAACGAGAAAGCGCAAATTATTCATCATGTTCAGATCAGCACTCGCTATAACCCGGCCAGTATTAACCAGACAAAT
>CAZALW010000299.1:0-4257 GCA_964485705.1 uncultured Thiotrichaceae bacterium | reverse complement strand
TTTAAAAATGCACGCGGAGACATTCAACAGGAATTAAATCACATTCAGGGTCTTATTGTTATGGAGGGAGGGTTAAAAATTGTTGCTGGCGGTTACAATATCGGTGCAATTGGTGTTAGCGGTGCCCCTGGTGGTGATAAAGATGCTGCCTGTGCTCGCACAGCTCTGGACAAACTGACAGAACGGATTGAATTTGCAATTGATGACTAAGGAACGTTCATGAAACAAATTGAACATTTTGGCTTGTCTTTTTGCGCCCATGCGGCGTTATCAAAACGGTTACATAGCCCACTATGCGCCCATTTTGATGCCTTGCATGGATGCAAAAATTCTGCGCCAGAATTGTTCAAGTTACTCCATGCACGTCCCTAAGTTGTTTATCTACCATGCTTAATAAAAATAGTTTTTGTTTAATGCCTGATAAAAGCTAACAAAAAATTGCGCCTGTCATACCTCGTATTACAGTTTCTGAGTATTCATCAACCTGGTCATTAATAAAACACTATTTAATTGAATAAATGATACTAGAGCCAACCCCTTCACTATTAATAAACCTGTACTGGATAACTTTACTTGCCGTTGTTGTCTCATCCGCTTCAGGCGTACTTAAGGCCGGGTTTAAACAATTTGACTTATTCGGTGTAATAATTATTGCCATTGCTACCGGACTAGGAGGCGGATCACTTCGCGACATGCTGCTGGATCGAGAAGTATTCTGGATTCAGGATCAGGTATTTTTTATTGCCTCACTGGGTAGCGCTATTTTTATTTTCATTACCGCCAGAATAATCGTCGTACCACCAAAGTTTTTTTTAATCGCTGATGCTGCAGGGCTAGCAACATTTGGTATTGCAGGAACCTTAGTTTCTCTAATGGCTGGCGCACCACCACTACTCGCTAGTTTTATGGGAGTAATGACTGGAACAATGGGCGGCATTTTCCGCGATGTATTATGTAATGAGCCACCCGTTGTATTTCATAGCCCCCTATATGCAACTGTTTGCTGGGGCGGTTCTTTAATTTTCATCGGTCTGTTATATTTTAGTCAGGATATTACTCTAGCCGCTATTATTGCAGGGCTAAGCATATTCATTACACGTTTACTCGCCATTTATCACAATATTAATTTGCCGAAATTTCGCTTTAAATCTTGATGGTGCAAACCAATTTTTATTACTGAACCGGATGAGTCAGAAATACCGTGCCTGATTGATACCGAAAACATAGCATTATCAATAAAATGAACATACGTATAGCCACACTAAATGACATTGATTCAATCGTTGAAATTTATAATCAAGCGATTAAAGCAGGTCAAAAAACGGCCGACACGAAACTCTTCTCTGCCAATGAGAGAGTTGACTGGTTTAAAAGCCACACAGCAAACAAATACCCATTGTTTGTTGCCGTGGAACAGGAGCAAATAGTAGGCTACCTAACAATTAGTGCATATCGATCTGGAAGAATGGCGCTTAATAAAACAGCTGAAGTCAGTTATTACATTCATTTTAAGCATCACCGAAAAGGTATCGCTTCGCTTTTATTACACCATGCCATCAACTGCTGCCCTGCTCTTAAAATAGAAACATTAATAGCCATTCTTTTGGAGTGCAATACAAATAGTATTAAATTTTTAAAAAAAAATGGTTTTACACAATGGGGCTGCATGCCGAACATAGCAGAAATAAATGGAAAAAATTTTGGCCATTTGTATTATGGCTATCACTTAAAGTAGATACCAGCGAATAAAATAAATAACCGATCAAGATAGTGTAGGCAATTGATGCGACTATAAGGTACCCTTATTAAACAACAGATAACGCCGGTAATCTTCTACTCGATCAATATCCCAACAAGTGTCCAGCTCAAAAAATGAAATATCATTTTCATTGAGTTTGTCTCTTGATTGCTGCATCACTTCTGCACTACCCCAGGCAATATCCTGAAATAAAAATTTATACGGTTTTTGCAAGCCCACAAGAACATAACCACCATCTTCAGCCGGAACAAAAACAACTTCAGCATTCATTTTCAACCGTTCTATTGCCTGCTCGATAAGCACTTCATTCAATGCAGGCGCATCTGTGCCAATAACGATGCAATATTTATATTGCTGCAAAGCCAGTTTTATACCATTTAACATACGCATACCCAAATCAGCGCCTGTTTGTACTAACAAGGTAATCGGGTATTGTTCTTTACAGCGCACAAAACAGTCCTGCTGCACATCAGGTGAACACAGCAAATGCACAGTACAGAGATTAGCCTGGGTTAGCATCGACAAACGCTGATGGATTAAATCATCTTGCAATTGTGTGGCCGCCTGGACACCAATATCCGATATCAAACGGGTATTAACGCTGCCAGAAACAGGCGCTTTGGCAAACAGTAAAATGACAGTATCAGGATGTTTCATCAGTGGTATTTTTGCCTGAGTTTATCCGGTGATACGCCAAAAAAATAAAGCAGTCGACATTTCCACATCAATAAAACCGTGGCGACCACCCCATTGTTTTCCCATCGCCGACTTGAGGTTATCACTTTTTGTTTTAAACAAGTGGCTGATGATTGTTTCTTGAGTAATCGACTGATAGCAATATCTTCCATTAAGGCAATTTCAGGAAACCCGGCTACTTGATTAAACAGTTTTCGTTCTATAAAAATCGCCTGATCACCTGTAGCAATGGAGCTTAGTCGCGAACGAAAATTCATCAACCACTCGATGATTCGAAAGACAAATTTATTACTCGACAATCGCACATCAAAATGTCCCCAGTAATTTTCTTTTTGAACATTGCTGATGATTTCATTGAGGGCATCATCAGGTAGAAAAGTGTCACAATGTAAAAATAAAAATACATCACCTGTGGCCACATTAGCACCGTTATTCATTTGTAATGCTCGACCGGCTTTTGACACAATAACCTGGTCTGAGCCATATTGTGCAAGCATTAAACTATTGTCATTACTACCGCCATCGACAACAATAACTTCATGGCCTTTGTTCCGAAAACACTGTAATTTATTCAAAAACTCAGGTAAGTGGTTTTCCTCATTGAATACAGGGGTGATAATTGACACCTTGATCATGGTTTCACACAAAGAAGAATTATCCAATTTATTCAATATCCGTTATTCATCAGCACTTAAATTGTTTGTTTGCAGTTTCATGGTGAAATCAATCAAATTATCAAAGGTAGACCCATGTGTAACCAGTACAATAGTGCAAAAACCTTTGCTTGCCTGAAGGTAATTATACAAGCCCATAAGAGCCGTCTTATCCAGATTATTTTCTGGTTCATCCAATATCAGTAGAGCAGGTTTGTTCACTACAGCACGTAACAACCCTATTTTCTGCTTACGCCCACCAGAAAGATTTCGACCTCCCTCAAGTACCATCGTATCAAGACCATCACTCCAGTCTAATAGAAAATCACTTAAACCAAGATCGTTTAAAGCGATATAAATCTGCTCATCGTTTATATCACGACCAAGGGTAATATTGAGACGCAATGAATCGCCTAAAATAAGAATATCCTGTGGTAAATAACCACTGTTATTCACTATATAACCAAACTCCAATTCACTAAATGCTTTTTTATTTATAGAAACACTGCCTGTAGCAGGAGAAATTAAACCCAGAATAATTGATAATAACGTTGATTTACCTGCGCCATTGATTCCCACAATAGCTGAACAAAGACCTACTGGAAAAGTGGTGCTAACATCGCTCAGCACCGCCTTGTCTTTGTAAAAAAAGGATACGTTTTTTAGCTCAATAGACATTGCTGAGGTAGTAGCTTCACTGCGAAATACAGCTTTCTCCTGAAATATTGATAAAACATTATCGCCAGCCACTACCTCATGTTGCTGGATTTCAGGTTGCTGATAAAAAATACTGGCAATACGCTTTAATGCTGCCTGTTCATACACATATCCCGAAGCAGCACCAAATAATGAATTGATAGGACCATACAGCATTGATAAAACAAAAAGAAAAGCGACCAGCTGACCAAGGCTCATCTCACCAGACTCAACACTCAAACCACCTACTGTCCATATTATCGCTGCAACAATAACTGGGATTGATCCAAGAACACCAAACATTGACGCACTATATCTATTCACCTGAAGGAATGCTTCTCCACTTTTATCTAACGATACAGCAAGTCGAGACTTATTAAACGGCAGCGTTCCCGTTATTCGAAAATCTCGTATGCCCGTTAATGATTCCAGTAATTATGAATTTGCCGATGA
>CAZALW010000298.1:0-4311 GCA_964485705.1 uncultured Thiotrichaceae bacterium | reverse complement strand
GTCCAGCGCCACATTTCCTCTTCGGCTTCTGCCCACGGGTCTTCCAGAATGCCACCTTCATAAGAGATGTGCAGCAAATTTGCATCCATTGAATAAGGTGATTTTTTGCCTTTGTTAAAATCAACATCAATACCATGTTGCTTTGCATAAGCCATCAGTTTTTCGCGCGACAGCAAATCCCACTCACGCCAGGGCGCGATAACATGCACACCGGGTTTTAGCGCATACGCACCTAATTCAAATCGAATCTGGTCATTACCCTTACCGGTTGCACCATGAGAAATAGCATCAGCACCGGTTGCATTGGCAATTTCCACCATACGTTTAGCAATTAACGGACGCGCAATCGAAGTACCTAATAAATACTCTCCCTCATACACCGCATTGGCGCGAAACATGGGGAACACGTAATCAGCAACAAATTCTTCTTCCAGATTTTCAATATAGATCTCCTTAACACCCAACGCTTCCGCTTTACCACGCACCGGATCAACTTCTTCGCCCTGACCAATATCTGCGGTAAAAGTCACCACTTCACACTGATATTCATCCTGCAACCACTTCAAAATAACGGAAGTATCAAGACCGCCTGAATAGGCGAGCACGACTTTTTTAATCAGGTTTTTTTTATCTTGAGCTTTCGCAGACATGTTGGTTTTCCAGTTGTGTGTTTTTAAATAAGGTGAGGATTATAGGTAAACATCTTTACGATGACCGACTCGTAAAACCAGAACAACCAGCCTATTGTTTTCAATGCTGCAAATCATACGGTAATCACGGACTCGATAACGCCAGAAACCTACTTTATTGGCCGACAGCGGTTTACCAAGACGCTTAGGGTCTTCTTCGGTAGCAATCCGTTTACGGAAGTAGCGAAGAATATCGCATTGCACCTGTTTATCGAGTTTACGAAGCTCCTTTACAGCAGCATCATCCCACTCAACGATCCAGGTCAAGTCCCTGCTCCAGCTCGTCTAATGTCCAACGCTTACCCGGGTTTTCCAGGCGATCAAGTGCCAGGTATTTATCTTCCATCTCGTCAAGATATTGCAAAATAGCTTCTTTGGCATAGAAAGTCTTAGTGCGACCTGTTTTATCAGCTAATGCTTTCAGGCGATTTTCGATGTCTTCTGGTAGTCTTATAGCAAGCACAATGCACCTCATTGATATATATGTACTACATGTATAGCATAACACTATCGCACACAACCTACCAGAAAAGGCTGACTGCATTAAATTCGACTAAAGTAACCATAACTTTTATAATTACGCCCCAAACACGCAGCAAACAATTTATACTGTTCTGCACTTATTAATAAAAACTAACAAATTCCTTTAATTGCGCCTAATATCCATAAAATAGCGCTATTTGCATCGAATACGCGAGATTGAGATGACAGAGTTACACGATATTGACCCCCTGGAAACCCAGGAATGGCTGGATGCATTAAATGCCGTAATCGAAAATGAAGGCGTAGAACGCGCGCATTTCCTGTTAGAACAACTCATTGATGATGCGCGTCGTAGTGGCGCTAATCTGCCGTTCAGCAATAATACGGCTTATTTAAACACCATCCCGACTCATTTAGAGCAACGTACACCTGGCAATACTGAGCTGGAAAATCGCATCCGCTCATTCATTCGCTGGAATGCCATGGCGATGGTGGTTCGTGCCAACAAAGAAAGTTCTGAACTGGGCGGTCATATTGCCAGCTTCGCCTCTGCCGCAACCTTATATGACGTGGGTTTCAATCATTTTTTCCACGCCCCCACACCCGACCACGGTGGCGACCTGATTTTTATGCAGGGCCACTCTGCTCCCGGCATTTATGCCCGTGCTTATCTTGAAGGCCGTCTGGATGAAGGTCAGCTGGATAAATTCCGCCAGGAAGTGGATGGTGGTGGCCTGTCCTCCTACCCACACCCCTGGTTGATGCCGGACTTCTGGCAGTTTCCCACGGTATCCATGGGGCTGGGGCCCATCATGTCTATTTATCAGGCACGATTCATGAAATACCTGCATGACCGCGGCATTGCTAATACTGAAAACCGCAAAGTATGGGCATTTTGTGGCGATGGCGAAATGGACGAACCGGAATCACTGGGTGCCATTTCACTCGGTGGTCGTGAAAAACTGGACAACCTGATTTTTGTTATTAACTGTAACCTGCAACGCCTGGACGGCCCGGTTCGCGGTAATGGAAAAATCATTCAGGAACTGGAATCAGTATTTCGTGGTGCTGGCTGGCATGTGCTTAAAGTTATCTGGGGTTCTTACTGGGATCCTTTACTTGCCAAAGACAAAGACGGTTTATTACAAAAACGTATGCAGGAAGTGGTTGATGGTGATTACCAGAACTACAAAGCCAAAGACGGTGCTTTTGTACGTGAGCACTTCTTCAACTCCCCTGAACTAAAAGCCATGGTGGCACACATGTCAGATGACGATATCTGGCGTTTGAACCGTGGCGGTCATGATCCACACAAAGTTTATGCAGCTTATAAAAATGCTGCTGACCACCAGGGACAACCAACACTGATCCTCACCAAAACGGTAAAAGGTTACGGCATGGGCGAAGCGGGTGAAGGTCAGAACACCACGCACTCACAGAAAAAAATGAATATGGAAGACCTGCGCACCTTTGCTAAACGCTTCAATATTCCAGTTAGCGATGAACAAATCGAAACAGCCGAATATTACAAACCGAGCGACGACAGTGCCGAAATGAAATACATGCACGGCCAACGTCAGGCATTAGGCGGTTATTTGCCGTCTCGCACCCATCTGGCTGCGCCACTGGAAGTCCCCGCACTGTCAACCTTTGAGGCTTTATTGCAGGGTTCAGGAACACGCGAAATGTCCACCACCATGGCCTTTGTGCGCATTCTCACCATGCTGGCGCGTGATAAAAAAGTCGGCAAAAACATCGTCCCCATCGTACCGGATGAAGCACGCACTTTCGGCATGGAAGGCATGTTCCGTCAGTTAGGCATTTACTCGTCTGTCGGCCAGTTATATGAACCTCAGGACAAGGCTCAGGTAATGTTCTACAAGGAAGACAAAAATGGACAGATTTTAGAAGAAGGCATTAACGAAGCCGGTGCCATGTCGTCATGGATTGCTGCTGCTACCGCCTACAGTTCACACGGTGTTAACATGATTCCGTTCTATATTTATTACTCCATGTTCGGCTTCCAGCGCATTGGCGACCTGGCCTGGGCAGCGGGTGATATGCAGGCTCGCGGTTTCTTAATCGGCGCCACTGCCGGACGCACCACACTGGCGGGTGAAGGCCTGCAACATCAGGACGGACACGGTTTAATTGTGGCATCAACCATTCCAAATTGCGTGGCGTACGACCCCTGCTTTGCCTATGAGATAACCGTCATTATTCATGACGGTATGCGTCGCATGGTGCAGGAGCAGGAAAATGTGTATTACTACATCACCGCAATGAATGAAAACTATGTCATGCCAGCCATGCCTGAAGGTGTTGAAGATGGCATCAAAAAGGGCATGTACCGTTTCAGTGCCGACACCGCTAAAAAAGGCGGATCTACAATACAGGCGAAAATTCAGCTCTTCGGCAGCGGTACGATTTTACGTGAAGTGATAGCAGCGGCCGAGCTGCTGAAAAAAGACTGGGACATCAGCGCCGATGTATGGAGCATCACCAGCTACAACGAACTGGCACGTGAAGCGGTGGACTGCGAACGCTGGAACATGTTAAATCCAGGCAAAAAAGCGCGTATTCCTTATATCACGCAACAACTCAAAGGCTGTAAAGGCCCGGTGGTTGCCGCATCCGATTACATCCGCACGGTTTCCAATCAGGTACGCCAATATGTACCAGCAACTTATACAGTACTGGGTACAGATGGTTTTGGGCGCTCCGATACACGCAAAAACTTACGCCGTCACTTTGAAGTTAACAGCCACTATGTGGTGCTTGCAGCATTAAAAACACTTAGCGATGAAGGCACAATTGCCGCATCTAAAGTTAGCGATGCCATCAAGAAATACGGCATCGACAGTAAAAAACCCAATCCAATAACCGTCTAGCTGAGCATTGGCAGCAGTGGCACAAGGATGTGCCGTTAACGAACCAAAGGATGGACAGGGAAGTGCTGCAAACGAACTTAAAGATGAATAAGCATATAACCTGGAAAAAGAACAATGGCAGAAATTAAAGATATTCCTGTACCTGATATCGGTGACTTCGATGGCGTTGAAGTCATTGAAATCCTGGTCGCGGCAGGTGACGTAATCAATATTGAAGACCCCATCGTTTCGCTGGAATCTGATAAAGC
>CAZALW010000297.1:0-4315 GCA_964485705.1 uncultured Thiotrichaceae bacterium | reverse complement strand
CCTTCCAGTGATGCCATGATTTATAAGGCGCTGGTAACAGGAGTACGGGATTTTGTCCATCAAAACGGTTTTACCGGTGTGATTATCGGTTTATCCGGTGGCGTCGATTCAGCGCTGACACTGGCGATTGCGGTTGATGCTCTGGGTGCAAAAAATGTTGAAGCGGTGATGATGCCTTCACGTTATACCGCAGATATCAGTTTGCAGGATGCACAGGCACAGGCAACAACGCTTGGCGTGGGTTATGATGTCATCCCCATCGAGAAGGTGTTTAAAAGTTTTTTGACAACACTGGCACCGGTATTTGGCGATGCGGCTGTCGATACCACAGAAGAAAATATTCAGGCACGCTGCCGCGGTTTACTGCTGATGGCGATTTCAAATAAAAAAGGTCGTATGGTACTTACGACCGGCAATAAAAGTGAAATGGCGGTGGGCTATGCCACATTATATGGTGACATGTGTGGTGGTTTTGCGCCAATAAAAGATGTCTGTAAAACATTGGTGTATGCCTTATGCCGTTACCGAAACAGTGTGTCACCAGTGATCCCTGAGCGGGTATTAACCCGACCGCCTACTGCTGAACTTAGAGAAAATCAGTGTGATCAGGATTCATTGCCGGATTATGCAGTGTTAGACCGCATTCTGGAATTGTCGGTCGAGCAGGATAAATCCATTGATGATTGTGTGGCGCAGGGTTTAGCCAGGGAGGATGTACTACAGGTGATTACATTGGTGCAACGCAATGAGCATAAACGCCGGCAATCCGCACCGGGTATTCGTATTACACGGCGGGCATTTGGCCGGGATCGGCGGTATCCGATTACTTCGGGTTATCGAAGAGACAGTGAAAAATGAAAAGTGAAAAATGGAAGCTCAGGCATCAAAATATCTCGTTCCCACGCACTGCGTCACTGCCATTGACTTAAGAGCTAAATCATTTTAATTCAATAATTTGCCGCAGCTCCATTTACTTAGTAGCAAACCGATCTCGTTACCACGCACTGCGTGGTAATGCAGTGATTAACGCACCAGCGTTAACAGCTTATCACCTTAGCCTACTATTTTTATGCGTTGATACAACGCTGGTGCGTTTGCTACTACGTTACCACGCAGTGCGTGGTAACGAGGTCAAAAAACGCAAAAAAACAAATGCCAGAATTTATATTATGGACATTATGGTGATACTGGCATTGATGACAGTATCACCATAACGACAAATATACATATGTCTTTATTTGTGTTTTTTGCGTTATTCGCGGACAGGTTTTTTGTATTTGGATTGAGGTTGTTTATAAGCCAGAAGGCGGTGCGGTGCCGTATTTGTCCGGATCAATAGTGGTTGCAACATCTGAGAAAACATTATAATCAATAATACGTTGGATGCCGGCAGCAAGCTCTGTCAGTTCCAGTTTTTGATAAGACAGCAGCATGATATCCAGTGCGCGTTTTGTCCAGATGGTATTGGGAAAACGCTCAATCACTACTTTGGCACGATTGACAGCAGACAGCCATGATTTACGCTCTATATAAAAATCAGCGACAAGAATTTCTTTGTGTGCCAGTTGGTTGCGTAAATAAATCATGCGTTGATGTGCGTCACCAGCATATAGGCTGTCTGGAAAACGGCGCACCAGTGTGGAGAAATCGTTAAATGCCTGTTCCAGCACTGCAGGATCATGCTTTGATGGTTGGCGTGGAAACCAGGCATCGAGTAAGCCCTGACCGCGATTGAAATTAATCAGACCTTTTAAGTAATACACATAATCCATGTGTGGATCACGCGGATGCAGGCGGGCAAAACGTTCCACCGCGCTGGTGGCCTGATCAAGTTCACCAAATTTATAATACGCATAGGCAATTTCCAGTTGCGCCTGTTTCGCATAGGGATCAAATGGGTAGCGGGCTTCAAGCGATTCCAGATGTTTTACTGCACCTTCAAATTCAGCCGCTTTGATTGATGATTGTGCTTCATCATATAACTCTTTAGCCGTGTAAGCGGCGGTTTCATCTTTGTCAGCACCGGCGCAGGCGAATAGAATAGTGGAGATAAATATAAGTAAGAGTAGTCGCATAAAGGGTTTCACGTGAGAGATTTTTAGAGTAATAATTAATATTTCGTTAGCTTTGCAGTAAGCATCTTCTCCGTTATTGTCATCTCGACCAACGGGAGAGATCTTATACAGCGGTAGAACAAGATCTCTCCCGTTGGTCGAGATGACAGCGATGTTGAATTTTCTCTATCGTGCAAAGCTCATATTTCGTTAGAATGGTGCATTATAACGAAGTTCACCCCGAGGGCGTATGTCAGAATCACCAATAATTAAAGTTTTAAACGAAGAGCACGCTGGCAAGCGTCTGGATGTGGTGCTCGCCACGCTTTTTCCTGAATATTCACGCAGTCGCCTGAAAATCTGGATAGAGCAGGGTCAGGTGCTGGTAAACGGTAAAACCGCAAAGCCGAAAACTAAGGTGTTGGGTGATGAGGAATTACAGTTATCCGTACAAAACATCGAATCTGAGAAAGAATGTGTTGCCGAAGACATTCCGCTAGATATTGTTTACCAGGATGAAGCCATCATTGTGGTCAACAAACCGGCGGGTCTGGTGGTGCATCCTGCCGCAGGACATTATTCTGGTACGCTGCAAAATGCGCTGTTGTATTTTGATCCGGCGCTCAGTGCAATTCCACGCGCGGGTATTGTACATCGGCTGGATAAAGACACCACAGGGTTAATGGTGGTTGCGCGTAATTTCAGTGCGCATAAATATCTGGTTGACCAAATTCAGCAACATGAGGTTGTTCGCCAATATCAGGCACTGGTTTATGGCGTGATGACAGGTGGCGGCAAGGTAGATCAGCCTATTGGGCGACACCCTCGTGATCGTATAAAAATGACAGTAAGAGAAAATGGCCGCGAAGCGATTACTCACTATCGTTTATTGCAACGTTTTCGCGAGCACAGTCATCTTAAAATACAACTGGAAACCGGGCGTACCCATCAGATACGGGTACATATGAATTATTTGCGCCATGCCATTGTCGGTGATCCGGTTTACGCTGGTCGCCATCGTAATCCTGCGGGAGCGACACCACAGTTGTTAACTTTTTTGCAGGGTTTCAAACGCCAGGCTCTGCACGCATGGAAATTAAGTTTTGTCCATCCGGGGTCTGCACAGGAAGTTTCGTTTGAAGCACCACTGCCTGATGATATGCAGCAATTAATCAGTTTGTTGCAGGCTGATTTGCAAGCTAATGCATAATAAATCTTTATATATTGAAGCAAGCTGGTCAGGTGGCAAACCGCATAATGTGCAAGCTTTTACTACACTAAAAAAAGGCGGTGTGAGTACCGGCGATTTTTCCACATACAATCTTGCCATGCATGTAGGTGATGACCCGCAGGCGGTTAAAAGTAATCGTGAAAAATTGTGCTCAGATTTAGCGTTACCCTCAAAGCCTGTCTGGCTGGAGCAGGTTCATAGTAATAAAGTGTTAAACATAAGTGAGCCGGATGATGTTGAAATATCTGCAACAGCTGCGCTTATGGCGGATGCCAGTGTTTCTCATCGCAAAGGCAGAGTCTGTGCAGTGATGACAGCCGATTGTTTGCCGATTTTTTTCTGTAATCAACATGGTACAGAAGTTGCTGTAGCTCATGCTGGCTGGCGTGGTTTACATGCGGGCATTATTAGTAATACTGTCAGTGCGATGCATGCTCCTGTAGATGAAATTTTGGTGAGTCTTGGGCCCGCCATTGGATCGCAGGCATTTGAAGTGGGTGCTGAGGTTTTTACTGCTTTTGTGACTAAAAACAGCATGAATAACTCAGCCTTTGAGGCAACTGAAAAAGGGCGCTATTTATGTGACATCTATCAATTAGCCCGTATTGAATTGCAGGCTCTGGGTATTAAAAAAATTGCGGGTGGTGATTATTGTACTTACCATGAAGATCAACGGTTTTATTCTTTTCGCCGCCAACAAAAGACTGGCCGAATGGTGAGTTTAATCTGGTTTGATTGATCTCCTGCTAAATTTTCTATGTTTATAAAATATCTAAGTTAGGCATCTGATGCTTGTAATATATAAGTCTGGATTTTATCTGACAGGCAGTGTCAGTGTTGGAATGCCTGCTTTCGACACTAAGCAGACGTTGGAAAAGCTGAAAAGAATTAGTCCGCGAAGAACGCAAAAGACGCGAAAAAAGCAAAAACAAAACATTTTAAATTTTTGATTCTGTTTTTGTAGGGTGGGCACGTTTTTTTTGCCCACGCGTTGATCATGTATGCATCTCCACGTGGGCAAAAAAAGCGT
>CAZALW010000296.1:0-4380 GCA_964485705.1 uncultured Thiotrichaceae bacterium | reverse complement strand
TCATTTAATTTAACCAGCTTTTTCCAAACCGCGCCGCTGTATCAGTGGAAATTTTTCATCTAAAGGCAAAGGTTTATCGATGTGATAACCTTGTGCATAATCCACGTCGAGCCTTTTTAAAGAGGCCATAATTTCAGCATTTTCGACAAATTCAGCGATGGTTTTTATTTTCATAATATGTCCGACCTGATTAATGGCTTCTACCATGGCGGCATCGACCGGGTCATCGACAATATCCTTAACAAAAATACCGTCAATTTTTAAATAATCAACTGGCAGGCTTTTTAAATAGGAGAAGGACGACAAGCCACTGCCAAAATCATCCAGGGCAAATTTACATCCCAGTTTTTTTAAGCTTTCAATAAAGAATACCGCCTTATTGAGGTTTGCTATGGCAGCGGTTTCAGTAATCTCAAAACAAATATTTTCAGCCGGTATTATTTTAAGTTCAAATTGTGCCCGTATATAGGCAAGCAGTTCTTCACTGCCCATAGATTCGCCTGAAAGGTTAATGGCGAGAACAGGCAGACGTTTAGTACCATTATGGCGTGCATAATCATGTAAAAAATTAAACGTATGCACCACCACCCAATGGTCAATGGCGTGCATAAGATTGTAGCGTTCGGCAGCAGGAATAAACACGCCGGGTGGAATTAAATCACCTTCTTCACTTACCATGCGTAACAGTATTTCGTAGTGTGGTTCAAGGTTTTTATGCGTATTTAATGGCATGATGGTTTGTACCATCAGTCGGAAACGATCTTCTGCAAGTGCTTTTGGAATCTGCGATGCCCATTGTAATTCTGAATGTCGCTGTGCACTTTCAGAATTTTCACTGTTATACATTTTGATCTGGTTGCGCCCTGCATCTTTAGCGGCATAACAGGCGACATCTGCATGACCAAGCAGGCTGACAATGCTGTCACTGTCTTTATTTATTTCAACCAGGCCAATGCTGGCACCGATTTCAAATTGTTGACCTTCCCAGATGAAGCGATAATGATTGATCATGTCGAGTAACTTAAGGGCAATATCATTGCCCTTAACGGCATCACAGTTAACCAGTAAAACACCAAACTCATCACCGCCCAGACGTGCTAACGTGTCATTTTCACGGAACATGCTAAGCATCAGGTTGCTGAGTTGACACAATAAGGCATCACCCGCCACGTGACCGCAGGTATCGTTAACAATTTTGAACTGATCAAGATCAATATACAGTAGAACATGGCGTTTACTTTTCTGCTGCGCGGAAACAAGTGCGCTTTCCATTTCATGCTCAAAAGCATAACGATTCAGCAGTCCAGTCAATCTATCGTGATTTGCCTGGTACGAAAGAGAGGCTTCCGCGCGTTTTTTCTCAGTAATGTCGTGGCCGTAAATATTGACGTAACCGGATTCGACTACTGGTGCCAACGTTAACAAATATTGGCTGATACCAACGCTTAGTTCAACTTCACGAACCTCAATGAAGTTTAATGTCTCCTGTATTTTATTTACCCATTCAAGCGGTAGTTTGCCGAATTTTTTAGTATGCCAGTGATTTAATAATATTTCAGCTGCATTATTATGAAAAATAACTTCACCAGACTGATTGATACGCATAATCGGATCTGGGCTCTCCATTGGAAAACGTGCCAAAGATACAATTTCGCCCTCAGCCTTTTTCTGTGCTGTTATTTCGGTACGTATGCCAATATATTCATAGGGTTTCCCTTTTTCATTTAGTCTGGGAATCAGTGTGGCCTCCACCCAGTAATGGCTGCCATCTTTTGCCTGATTGCAGATTTGGCCTTGCCATATTTTTCCACTGGCAATGACTTTCCACATGTCTCTGAAGAACATTTTATCGTGCTGCTCAGATTTTACAAGGCGATGATTTTTGCCGATTAATTCATCCCGTCTGTATTTTGATATTTCACAAAATTTATCGTTAGCATAAATAATGTTGCCTTTAACATCAGTAATGCTAACAATGGCGTGTTTATTTAGTGCCTGTTTACGAAATTCCAGATCAATAAGCGTGTCTTTCAGGTTGCGACTGGTTGATTGTAAACGTGTTAACACCAGCCCGAGGTAAATTAGTAAAATAATGGATACAGCGAATAATAAGCTTTTATACTTGAATGCTTCTTTGCTGCGTTCCTTAAATAAAACAGCATATCGTTTTTGTATGCTGTCAATTTGTTCAGCAATGTTAATGCTCTGTATTTGCCGCAGCAGATTAAACAGCGTATTGTTTGTTTCAATGACCTTGTTAATATACTGAGAAAGCAGCTTAAGGTTTTGTGCGTCGCTACCTTGCAAACCGTTTGCACTGTTACGCATGCCGGTCAGCGTAAGCTTCAGTTTTTCCTCGTCAATCTCAAAGCCTGCAATATACCGGTTTATATCAATATTTATAGCATTGATTTTTTGCTGCAATATGTCCTTAACATTATCAGTCATACCTGCAGTGTTCTCAATACTAGTGGTTAGCTCCTTAAAAGCTTTTGGCAAATACTGCTTGGTGAAATTATTAAGTGCGGCATGCTGCTTATAAATCGACACCAGTTGAAACTTTTTATTTTCAAGTGTGGCTAATTTATTAAGCTCATGCCTCAGGTTTTCATCTGTTGTGAGAACCATTTGCAAATGCTTATCCAGTTGCAATCTTGCTTCTGTCATTTGCTGTTGTGATAAGCTTATGGCATCAAAATTCTTATGCAGCGCTGCCTGATACTGGATAACGCTCTGATTAAGTTTAAGGTCGTTTTTCTTTACCTCTAATATGGATCGGGTAATCGTCAGGTGTTGCTGCTGATTAACCTGGCTGTGTAAAAACAAGGTGCTTAGCAGGCCAGCTATAATAAGGCCCATGCTTGCGTACAATGCTTTCTTTTTATTCATATTGGCCGTCCTTTGTAGCGGCCGGTAAGACTGCGTAAAAATTCAGCGATTAAGTTTGCATCTTTATCACAAATTTCACGACCAAGCTGATGCTCCGCCATAAACTTAACGGCTTCTTCCAGGCTGTTTATGCTCCCGTTATGGAAGTATGGTGCAGTTTTTGCCACATTTCTTAAGCTTGGTACTCTGAATATATGTTTGTCATTTTCGTTTTCAGTGAGATTGAATCGTCCAAGATTAAACTGCGCTTGAGGTGAATCTTTTTTTTGCCTGGTAAAAGGATTAAGAAAAATACCAAATTTCGCATGCAGGTTACCACCCATGTTAATGCCCTGGTGACAGGCAACGCAGCCATATTGCTTAAACAAAACATAACCGGCTTTCTGTTCAGAACTCATGGCACTATTGTCGCCCCGCAAGTAATTATCAAAAGCTGAATCCGGTGTAATTAATGACCGCTCAAAACTGGCAATGGCAAGTTTAACGTTGTTACGAGTTAAACCATCAGCAAACAATAAATTGAAACGATTTTTGTAGAATGAATCTTTTGCAAGACGTTGCAAAATATTGTTCCAGTTGCCGCCCATATGTTTTGTATTTGCCAGTACGTCATCAAGCTGTTGTTCCAGCGTAATACGGCGACCGTACCATGTTAATAAGGGATTCAGGCTGACGTTAAACACCGTTGGTGTGTTCATTAGATCATTGTCGCCACGTATATCTATCGACACTGCAAGCCCATCATCACCGGCCATATTGATATTGTGACAGCTTGTACAGCTAACTCCTCTCTCTGACATGCGTGAATCATTAAACAGCTTCTCGCCCAGCTCAACAATATCGGGATTGAGATTGAGCTTTTGCGGGATAGGCTGAATAGCTTCCAGACTCAAGTTGGCGCTCGGATACAGCGCAGGTTTAGTAAGCTGATCAATATTTAGAGTCTGTGATTGCGCCCCCCACATAAACAGCGTCAGTGCAACAACTGGCAGGCTATAAGCTGAAATTTTTATAATTTTCATTATGTTCAATTGGTCATTCAAATAGTTCTGGCGTGAATAATGTCGTTATTGGTGAAAATCGAGCAGCCAGACTGCCTAAATCAATATCGGCGGCTATAAAAAAATCTTTAACGCTAATCCATTTTTTACCGCCAAAGGAGATTGTAATAGTGCTGGGGTCTGAGTCAGGTTTATGACTTTGTATAGCAGTTGGGTGGAGTGGTTTGGTGTTTTCACAACCTGATTAGGAGTAAGGCTAGTGATTTGTCTGTCGCGTGGTTCCTGTGCTGAAAGCTGCAGACCTATCAGGTGAATGTGGCTTGATGGCTGGCTTTTATTCGTCAGGCAGTGTCAAAACTTTAAATGACTGTTTTCGACACATAGCGGATGTTGGAAAAGCTGAAAAACATTGAGTCCGCGAAGAACGCAAAAGACGCGCAAATAAAATATTTTTAAATTTTTGATTCTGTTTTTGTAGGGTGGGCACGTT
>CAZALW010000295.1:0-4398 GCA_964485705.1 uncultured Thiotrichaceae bacterium | reverse complement strand
GACAAGTGGTACACATAATTTTGCCTTCATCAGAAAGCGGCAGGTTTATTTTGTGCTGCTGCTCATATTTATTTATTCTTTTTTTCATGTCTTCATCAGGTTTTTTCTGATGAATAAGCGCGTTAAAGTGAGGCATATACAAATGACAGCCATAACATATATTCTGCGGCGGCAGACGTAAACCACGCTGCTCTGGTTTAATGTCCTGCTCTGGATCCAGCGTTTCCTTATGGCAATAAAGGCAGGTGTCTTCAATTATTTTGCCTTCACTGTCCAGCATTTTATGAATATTGTCGCGTTGATAAGGTTTTGCTTCGTGGCAGCGATAACAAAAGTCTGTCAATACTTCGTAAGGGCCTTCGCGGAAAAAATCTTTTCCGCTTTTATCAATTTTTTTAAAGTCCTGATCCTTCATGTCTTTAATGCCATGACAGGTCTGGCAGTCAACCTGTTTATTTTTGTTAAGTGGAAAACTATCAGGGATAGAAATATCTGCCGAGGGTTTAACCTCAAACAGGTGATGCATGGCTGGCATTGGCTGCTCATTCTTCACATCTGCAAGCACTAGTTGGCTATGCAATAAAATAAATATCATTAATATAGATCTTGCGGGACTAAAGCCCCGCTTCCAACACCACCAATGCCGACACAACAGGAAGTGGGACTTTAGCCCCGCTTTTGTGCCGCAGATTATTGAGCAGTGGCAGCAGTGGCACAAGGATGTACCGTTAACGAACCAAAGGACGGACATGGACGTGGCGTTAACGAACCAAAGGATGGAGAAGCAACTCACAAACCCGCCTGCACAGCTTCGCCATGGCTGTGGCACTCAATACAACTGGTAGTTGTAAGATGAATACCAGAAAGACCATTGCCAGTATCTATGTCGCTGTGCTCAATCAAGATTTCTGTGTTATGGCAAAGCACGCATAACTGAGAATAATTATCCTGGTAAACATCCACGGTATACGGATGTTCCCGTATGGCCGGATCAAGTTTGCTAACGCCTTTATCTGACTGGTCAATAATAAGTTTTATATTGTTGGTGCCGTGCATGGCGTGGCAATCTGTGCATTCAACACGGCTGCCGTAAACATAACCCGGTCGTAGCCCAGCATAAGACCCCATACCATCAGAGTTTTCTTCACCGTGCTTATCGACCAGCGTATAAGCGTCTTTAATGGCAATCAAAGTGTCATCAAAGGTTTTATCAACAATCGAAAAATCTGCCTGCTGATGGTCGCGGTTGTGGCATCGCAAACAAAAATCTGCACCGCTGGCATAGGGTGAGTTGATGCCATTTGCATCGCGATAACGAGTAAGATCGCGATTGTTTTCAAACACACCGTCCATATCCGAGCCATAGTGGCAGGCAAGACATTGTTCGTCTTGCCGCAGCTGCGCTGCCGCACCGAAGTCATGCTGATGAAGACCTGTTTGCATCGGTGCTGTAGGCAGGTCACTGTTGTTGTGACATATCACACACTGGCGTTGTGCATTTGTGCCATTGCTTCCGTGGCAACCAGTGCAGCTGTTATAACCTTTTTGTTTTACTATATTGCGAATACTTTTCGCGCTTTGATGAATAACACCAAGGGCATGACAGGCATCACAATTAGCCAGTCCCCAGGCAGCACCGCCACCGCCATGTGAAACATCAAGCAGCAGGTCAGTATCTGAAGCTGTGCTGTTATTATTGCCACTACAGGCAGCCAGTAGTAATAAAGCTGGCAGTAATAAAAGAGGGGGAAACAACAATTTATAGCTTAAACCGTGCATCATTTGCTCCTGCGGTGGCAGTCGCTGCAATAGTTAGCCTGATGGCAACTGCCACACTCAAGGGGGGATATGCGCGCATCAAGACCATGCAGGGTTTTATAACCTGGTTTATGTACGTTGATGCCACTGAATGTGCCGCTAATTGTGCGTTTGAAATGGCAGTCAGTACAAAAAGATAATTGTTGATGACATTTGCTACTACAACCATCCTGATCAGCGTAGGCATCTTCTGCATGGTTTTTTATATAATCGTAATTATGATCACCTGGCCAGACAGTGGCAGGACCCAGGTGGCATAAAGCACATTCTGCCGGTGCATTTATTTTTTCTAAATGGCAGTCATGGCAAATCGCTTCCAGCGGTTCATTGTTAATCTCGCGAAGCGATTTAAGTTGCTGTTGTTCTTCATCAATATTATTTTTGCTCGCAGTATACGCGTTGAAAGGATGACACAACATACAGGCATCACCGCCTTTTTCCATGATGTCCATATGCGGTTTATGGGGATAAAAAATATCACTTCGGTTCTGCCGCCGTTGCCACCAGCTTTTTTCCTGCCCCTGCTTTTGTTCTATGGCTGTTTCCGCTTCTACTGCAGCTGAGGGACTGTCTTCTGAGGGCTTGTCTTCCGACTGCGCGGATAAGGATACAGTCAGCAACAGCGGTAACAACAGTATCAGCAACAAATATTGGGATAAATAATTTACCATTACCATCGCCAACTACAGCCGACCCAAACTGCCGTCATCAAATCTGTAACTGAGTCTAAAACCAATGCGATATTCATTTTTTAGATTGTGGTTATAAATATATCGTGCATTAAAGTCGAGGAATAGATCTGACTGAATCATCTGTTGCACACTTGCTTGCAATGCAATTACTGTATTATCTTTTATCGATGCATATTTTTTTGGTTCTATGATATATTGCAGTGCGCTATTAAGGTTAGCGCGTAAGGTTGCTGAGATACTTTGATTAACGCCAAGATAGAGACTATGAATAAGGTCATTTTTTAAAACCAGACTATCCAGTTGCAGTTGCCAGTCGGGTCTTTTTTTAGCAGTCGATTTATAGTCAAATCCGGCAGTCACACCATAACCATTGTTGCCAAATTCACGCCATACTTTTCGCCCTCTTACATAATATTGCTGATTGAATTTATGGTTATGAAAAAAATCCGCCTGCAAAGTTGCCTGCTTACCATTAGCATAAACAGAATAAAATCTTTGTTTAAAAGTCAGTTCTGGTTGTTGTGGCTTCCAGCTTGTATAAACAAGGCGAGCCAGTCCTAAATCGTCAGAGACAAACTCCACACCGACGTTAATCGATTCTGCTGATTCCTTCTCAATAAGATAGCTACCATTAAAAAATATTTTGACCTGATTTAACTTATTATGACTTAATTTATTATGGCGAAGATCACCACTACCGGTGATCCCCAGATGAATATAATTTTGCCTTATCTGTTGATTCAGCTGCTGCTGTTGATAAAGTTGTTGCCAGCCGATACGGCTGTTTATTTTTTGTATTATCGAATGCTTTAAATGATTCACATGGTGATTTAAATCAATGCCATAAATTTTGCCAGCATCAATAATATTATAATCTTCCATTTGCCGCAGTTTGCCCGCATGAAAACCTGCGAGCCAATTTTTCCAGCTAGTTTTTATCTCGATACCGTCCAGCGCATAAAAACCCAGCAGAAGATCCGAACGATTGAATCGCCCCACGATATAGTTAATATCGGCTGTTTTATGGACGAAGAACAACTGGTTTATCTGTAATTCAATCTGGCTGTTAATATGTTCCAGGCTGTTAATTTCTTCATATCTAATATCCGCCTGAAAACCCGCGTTCATATTGTTTTTATTATTGCGCCAGTTAATTTCAGCCTGCTCTTCAACATAGCTTCTACTGTAATAAGTGGTTTGATCGGTTTCCAGCAAGGTATCGAGTTTTCCTGAAATATAACTGTGGGCAAGTGATGAATAGCTAAAAACTACCATACAGATAATAAGACTTGTTACATACTGCAGCCATCTGCCATACCCATTTGGGGAACACTTTGCGTTTCTTGACGCAGAACGTCGTGGCATGCATTCCTTTGCGACGCGTGGGAACGAGTATAAGCACTGAATTGTTAACATTACTTAGCAATAAAAAAATCATCTTTATTTTTTTTCAGCTTTGCCCATACAACAATAGAAGCCAGTGCAATAACACAACCGCCACAACTAATGCATCGCCCCTGTGTTGTTAATGTGCAATTAGTGCTTAGTGCAACATGCCCGACAGCAAAACCTGCACCAGCTAACCAGGGCATTATTTTGTTAAATTTGTTTTTTTCTTTTTTCATTACGTTAGTTGTTGGTTTGGCAACGATTAATACTTAGGTTGTTTAGTCTGTTAGGGGATGAACACTTAAACTCCTACAGGCTAAACAACCTAAGCAAGCCGTGACGACTTAGCGTTTATTTCTGAATCTCAGCGCGTATGCAACAACAAACATAAGCAGTAGCCAGGGTGAAAACACACCGCCGCTTTTCTCGTCAGTCAATGATGATTCATCGCCCGCAGAAGTACTGGTTTCATCCGCTGAGGTTATGGTGAAGTAACTAA
>CAZALW010000294.1:0-4399 GCA_964485705.1 uncultured Thiotrichaceae bacterium | reverse complement strand
ACATTAACACCCAGTTAATGCGTAACATTCGAATAAATTGACCTGGCGTTAAAATTGGCATGATTGTTTATTTGCAGCTACTCAGCGAGTTTCAAATTTTTACGGTTTGTTAGAATATGTTTCACCACGAAGTACACGAAGATCACGAAGTTTTTAAGTATATTGGATATTAATCGTTGCATAAGTTTTCGCTGCATATTTTTGTGACTGTCGGTAGCATGGATGCTACCGTCAAGCCTATAGGGATATATTCACGGTGCGTCACAAAAGTATGTGGCGAAAACTTATGCAACGATTAATATTGAACATGCATATGCCGTGTTTAGTCTAAGATTTGTCATTAAGCATCATTTTTCTTCGTGATCTTCGTGTACTTCGTGGTGAATCTGTTTCTTTCTTAATGACCCTGAGTAGTTACATTTATTTTTAGTTATGATTACTGGATAATAAATTTATTCTTGCCTGCAAGCGATCAACATCATCTCTTAGCTGGTCAACCGCACCATTAAAAATTTCTAGCTCTGCTTGAGTCACCAGATCACGGCTTTCTTCCTGCAAATATTCACTGACACTTAGTGATACTGATTTAACGGTATCTTTACTCCACAGACCAAATTTTTTAGTTGTCTGTTGAATCTCGAAAGCAAGCCCATCACCCACCAGTTTTGCCAGATGCTCTGACCAGTCGATATCCATTTGCGACAAAACATTTTTAAACTGATGACCCAGCCGCGTGTCGCCACTAATTTCGACTTCGCCCTTCAATAGCAGGCTGACGGCATTTGAAACCAGCCCCATTTTAAATAATGACAACGGACTGCCTCGCAAAATAGTATCTGCTGCTGCGTCATATGTTGTTGTTATCTCTATGCCGGCATTACCGGGAAACATGTAGAGTGTTTTATCCAGACCGGTCATTTCTATTTTAATGACCTTGCCATTAAACGCTGCCAGCTTATCCAGCAGTTCTGGATCGAGTGCTAAATAACGATTGATGGCGGTTTCAAGAATTAACATAAGGAACTATCAACACAAGTATATTATGCCTGAATTTTTAGGCAGGGCTTCGCTGATCCAGCCACTTTTTAAAGGAAGTTTGACTTTCCCCTGAGGGAATACCTGAAATAATTCCTTCAACGCTAATATCCTCATCAAGATCTTGCCAATGAATCCCCTGACCTCTACCAATAATGCGCCAATTATTACGTTCTTCTGGTGTACCATGTACAAGCCGGGGATACCATTCAAGTGGTACATAAATAGTGCGAGCATCACTCAACTCCACAATTAAGGTGTCATCTGTGACAGCTATACCTACTGCATCAGCAATATCTAATTTAACGGCCAAAATAGTCATTCCAGGCCTCCAGTAATTCTAAGTGTTGTTTTTCAATAATATCGTGAATTTGTCTTACTTCTTTTCGGCTAAATCCACCACTACGTTGCAACCTGACTGGATCCAGCCAGAATTTAGCTATTTTATCATCTCGTTCGACATGAACATGATGCGGCTCATTTCTGTCACCCGCATAGAAAAAGAAGCGAAACGGTCCTGTTCTTAATATTGTAGGCATTTATACCGCTTCCTTCCTAAAACCTGAATTACAATTTAAAACCTTTATGCAAAGCAACAATACCGCCGGTCATATTATGGTAGGTGCAACGCTCAAAACCAGCATCCAGCATCATCTGTTTTAGTGCTTCCTGATTAGGATGCATGCGGATTGATTCAGCAAGATAACGGTAACTGTCTTCATCACCGGCAATCAACTTACCCATTTTTGGCAGAATGTTAAACGAATAAAAATCGTAAACTTTATCAAGAGCCGGCATCACCGGTTTAGAAAACTCAAGTATCAATAACCGTCCACCGGGTTTAAGTACACGAAACATGGATTGCAGTGCTTTATCCTGATGCGTTACATTTCGCAATCCAAAGGCGATGGTGATGCAGTGAAAACTATTGTCATCAAACGGCAGGTCTTCTGCATTGGCTTCAACAAAATCGATATTGCCCGCATAACCTTTATCAAGCAGACGTTTACGAGCCTCTGTAAGCATTGCTGCATTAATGTCTGAAATGATTATTTTTCCTGTCGGGCCAACCTGCCGAGACATTTGCATGGTCAGATCACCGGTACCACCTGCAACATCCAGCGCTCTATCACCCGGTTTTAAACCGGTGTGTTGCATGGCAATTTTCTTCCAGATACGATGCACGCCAAAAGACATGACATCGTTCATGATGTCATATTTACTAGCGACCGAGTCGAAAACACCGGCGACAAGTCCTTCTTTCGCGTTTTCGTCTACGGTTTTATAACCAAAGTGGGTTTCTTTTTTTGTCATGGTTTTTATTTTTGTCCACAGATGAACGCAAATGGACGCAAAGAAAAACACAGGTATTTACATGTTTTTATATACATAAATCTTTGTGTATTTGCATTTTTTACGATTAACTGTTTATCTTTTTATTTGCGTCCATTTGCGTTCATCTGTGGACAATTTGTTTTTTAATCTATTTTCCTGCGCTCGTGCTTAGCTGCTTTCAACCTGTCCAGGTAATCCTGCCATTTTTTTTCATAATTAGCACCCAGTTCATACAGATATTCCCAGGTATAAATACCGGTACTATGTTGATCATCAAAAACAAACTTGAGTGCATAATTTCCCTGAGGTTCTATCGCTTCAATCGTCACTTCTTCTTTATTTAGCTGCAGAACTTCCTGTCCCGGACCATGGCCGGTAACTTCTGCTGAAGGCGAATACACACGCAGGTATTCACAGGGTAATTGAAAAATAGTGCCATCTTCATAGTCTATTTCTAAAATGCGGCTTTTCTGGTGTAGCTTTATGTCAACAGGTCTCATAGATTTCGGGCTTTATCTGAGTTTATTATCAAAATATGCGGGTTATTTATTACTAAAAATCTTGTTACAAAATATATCGGCTCAAATCTTCATCATTCACCAGCTCCGTTAAACGATCATTAACATACTGTGCATCTATCGTTACTGCGTCACCGGACTTGTCCGGTGCAGAAAAAGAAATGTCTTCAAGCAAGCGCTCCATGATGGTGTGCAAACGTCGGGCACCGATATTTTCTGCACTTTCATTAACATGAAATGCAGATTGTGCAATTTGTTTTACGCCATCTTTGGTGAAGTCTATACTGAAATTTTCGGTGTTCATCAGGGCTTTATATTGTACCGTTAATGCTGCATCCGGCTCGGTCAATATACGTTCAAAGTCATCAGCATTTAATGCGCTTAATTCAACGCGAATGGGTAACCGTCCCTGCAATTCCGGTATCAGGTCACTGGGTTTGGTTAAGTGGAAAGCACCCGAGGCAATAAATAAAATATGATCGGTTTTAACCATGCCATATTTTGTTGAAACGGTACAACCTTCTACCAGCGGCAACAGGTCGCGCTGTACACCTTCGCGGGAAACATCTGCGCCACCACCGCTTTCAGCGCGCTTGCACACTTTGTCTATTTCATCAATAAACACAATGCCATTTTGCTCGGCATTTTCTACGGCACGGCTTTTTAATTCGTCTTCTTTTAATAATTTTCCGGCCTCTTCATCAAGCATCACTTTACGTGCTTTGGCAATTTTCATTTTGCTGGCTTTCTTTTTATCGCTGCCCATATTCTGAAACATGCCCTGTAACTGGGAGGTCATTTCTTCCATTCCCGGTGGTGCCATGATTTCTATGCCAACCGGTGAGGCAGACACTTCCATCTCTATCTCTTTGTCATCAAGCTCACCGCTGCGTAATTTTTCTCTGAATTTTTTACGTGTTGAGCTATCGTTCTCCTCAGGTTCACCAAATTCATTTCTTGCTGACGGTAATAAAACATCCAGAATACGTTCTTCTGCCGCCTGCTCGGCAAGATGGCGAACTTTCTTCATTTCCTGTTCACGCGTGGTTTTTACCGACATGTCGACAAGATCGCGGATGATAGAGTCAACTTCGCGACCAACGTAACCTACTTCGGTGAACTTGGTGGCTTCAACTTTAACAAATGGTGCATTTGCCAGATGCGCCAGGCGGCGTGCAATTTCGGTTTTCCCCACACCTGTAGGGCCGATCATCAATATATTTTTCGGCGTTATTTCATTACGCAAATCGGCATCCAGTTGCATACGCCTCCAGCGATTGCGCAAGGCAATGGCGACAGCACGTTTTGCATCATCCTGTCCGACGATATGTTTATCTAATTCCTGTACGATTTCTCTTGGTGTCATTTCAGACATATATTAGTAACCTTCTTTAAAAATTCTATATGATGCCAGGGGCTTGTCCGAGAATAGAGAACCTACTGCGGAAAAGCTGAGTTTGGCCAGATTCTTCCATTATTTTCGTTAAATATACCTATATTCGCCTCAAATA
>CAZALW010000293.1:0-4444 GCA_964485705.1 uncultured Thiotrichaceae bacterium | reverse complement strand
ATGACGCAAACATTTTCTTCGACATCTCGTGCTTTAATTGTTGCCGCTGCAGTTATTGTGGTTATAGCAGGTATGAAGCAATCCGCACCATTAATCGTGCCTTTCCTGCTATCTGTGTTTATTGCTGTTATCAGTTTTCCGCTGATGTGTAAATTACAGCTTGCCGGTCTGCCAAAAGCCTTATCTTTAATGCTGGTGATACTACTGGTTGTATTTATTGGCGCGGGTTTTACCCTACTGGTTGGCAGTTCGATAACGGACTTTAGCCGGATGATGCCGATCCATCAAGAAAGAATAACGTCTGAATGGATTACTATTTTGCAGTGGCTGGATGAGCATGGCATTGCCTTGACGGAGGAGTTAAGGGATGTCATTGATCCGGCAGCTGCTGTGGGTTTGCTCTCAACCATTCTGAAGGGTTTTGGTAGTGTGCTCACCAATGCGTTTTTGATTCTGCTGACGGTTATTTTTATTCTGGTAGAGGCTGCTGGTTTTACCCAGAAATTTATGGCCAGCCATAACAAGAATGAAAAGGCTTTTTCTGAGGTGTTTGTTGAGAAAGTCAGAAATTACATGAGCATGAAAACCATCATCAGTATGATTACTGGTTTTGTGATCGGCACAGCGTTGTGGATCATTGGCGTGGACTATCCGCTGCTGTGGGGTGTGCTGGCTTTTATGCTGAATTTTGTACCTAATATAGGATCAATTATTGCAGCAGTGCCGGCAGTAATGTTAACCATCGTGCAACTGGGTGCCATGCCTGCCTTATTGGTTACTTCGGTCTATCTGGTGGTGAATATCATCGTAGGTAGTGTAATAGAGCCTAAATATATGGGCAAAGGATTAGGTTTGTCTACTTTGGTCGTGTTTGTGTCGCTGGTTTTTTGGGGTTGGGTATTAGGGCCGGTTGGTATGCTGCTGTCGGTGCCGCTTACCATCACGGTTAAACTGGCGCTGGATAGCAAACCGGAGACACAGTGGCTGGGGCATTTGCTTGGACCCGTAGAAGATTAAAGCGGTCTCTAAAAGCCATCTATTTCCACAAAAGCGACAGCAATTCCGCCGTCAGAACAACGTACGATGATGCCATCTTTTGTTGTCTCTGTAAAATCATCTAAAGGGTTTTTGTAGTGCAGGCTAACCATTTCTCCTAACGGGTAGTGTTCAATATCTTCCAGCTGTAAAAATAGCCCGCCCTGACTTATGTTACGGGTGGTCACAGTGCGTACGGTGTCCTCAAGAAAGCTAAGTACTACTTCTATTTGTACTTCTTCACGCGGAAACTGACGTTGATCTTTAGACATAAAATACCCGGATGCTCGAAATGACGAATTATGTGTCTTAATAGTAGACCTAACATTAGAAAATACTAGATAATAATGTTAAATTGAAAAAACATCTCTGCTGAATTCATATAATAAATGCATAAATAACCGTCTTATGAAACTATTAAATCGCGTCATATTTACTGTTCTTGTTTTCTTGTTTTTGCTAACGGCGGCGAATGCCGCTGATCTGGATCGTGAGAAGCGAATGGCCGATGAAATTGTTGATGCCATACTTGATGGCGATGCGGTTTATTTAGAGGCGAATGAGCATGAATTTTTAAGTGTCTATACCGAGGCTGATGAGGCTCATGAATTGATTCGGGGAACGGTTATTATCCTGCATGGTCGCGGTTTCCACCCGGACTGGCAGGATGTGGTTAGCCCGCTACGTGTAGGGCTGGTTGAATCGGGCTGGAACACGCTTTCGGTACAAATGCCGGTTTTGGAAAAAGAAGCAAAATACTATGATTATGTGCCATTGTTTGCAAAGGCGATTTCACGAATAGATGCAGCCATCGCTTATGCGCGTAAACAGATGCAAGATGATAAAGCTGGTGGAGATAAGGTTGTGCTGGTTGGGCATAGCTGCGGTGCGCATATGGCAATGGCATGGGCAGATAATGATTCCTTCGAATCGATAGATGCCTATGTCGGTATTGGTATGGGCGCGACTGATTATCAACAGCCAATGAGACACTCGTTTCCATTAAGTAGAATGAAAGTTCCGGTGCTGGATGTATATGCTCAAAATGACTTTCCGGCAGTTTTAAGAGCCGCACCAAATCGCCTTTCTTTAATTAAAGCGGCGGGTAATAAAAAATCTGCTCAGGTTGTTGTTAGTAATGCAGAACATTACTTTGTTGATAAAGGTGATGTTTTAACGCAGGTCATTGATGAGTGGTTGCAGACATTATAGTTTCAGCAGAACCAAGGAGCCTCTGAATAAGTCGTGAATCGGTATCTTGCAGGCTTAACAGTCCTGTTTCTGCGTTGCGAAATTTCACAATAGGCCTGCTATTACGTGCATTCCGCGCCTTGAAAAATTCGCCAGGAGCGAATTTTAACGTCAGCCCCAAAGGGGTGAGGCGCAGGGAAGCGTCGAATAGCCAGAACAGTTTAACCGACAATCTACTCGACCCAGACTTATTCAGAGACTCCTTAACTCATGGACGACAAAAAAACCAGCGGGCAATTTGAGCTTCTTACCCAGAAACGGTTCTTACCTTTTTTTGTGACCCAGTTTTTTGGTGCTTTAAATGACAATGTTTTTAAAAATGCATTAATTATTCTGATTGCGTTTCAAGGCTCAGAATTTATTGAATCTGATGCCGATCTATTAATTAATATATCTGCCGCGCTTTTTATTCTGCCCTTCTTTTTATTCTCGGCCACTGCCGGTCAATGGATTGACAAATATGAAAAATCAAAATCGATAAGATTAATTAAATTACTGGAAGTCGTTATTATGTCGATAGCGGCGTTTGCTTTTGTCCAGGGTTGCATTGTTCTGTTGATTGCACTGCTGTTTTTAATGGGCACACAATCAACATTTTTTGGTCCGGCAAAATACAGTTATATTCCTCAACATCTAAAAGTGACCGAGTTAATTGAAGGTAATGCTCTGGTACAGATGGGAACTTTTGTTGCCATTCTGTTCGGCACTATTTTAGGTGGTGTCATGATTGCAGAAGAGCAGGGCAGAATATATGTCGCGTATGCCATTGTGTTTTTTGCGGTAGCCGGTTATCTGTCCAGCCGTTTTATTCCTGTTACACCGTCACTAAATCAGAATTTAAAGATCAACTGGAATTTTTTTGGCGAAACCTATCGCAATATGCAATTTCTAAAAAGTAATCGTACGGTTTTTTTGTCGATACTGGGTATTTCATGGTTCTGGTTTTTAGGTGCAACTTATCTGGTGCAGTTGCCTAATTATACAAAAACAACGCTGGGTGGAAATGAGCAGGTTGTCATTTTTTTACTGGTACTGTTTACCTTAGGGATTGGCGCAGGTTCATTATTGTGTAACTGGTTATCAGGTAAAAAAATTGAAATAGGATTGGTACCATTTGGTTCGATCGGATTAACCGTGTTTGGTATTGATATGTTTTTTTCGCAGCCTGAAAGCTTGCCCGCTACCACCATAGGGTTAACTGTGTTTTTATCTACTGAGTATTTACGTTTGATGATGGACGTTGTGCTTGTCGGTTTTTTTGGTGGTTTATATATTGTGCCTTTAATGGCTTTAGTGCAGCAGCGCTCAGAGCCGGAGCATTTATCCAGGGTGATTGCGGGTAATAATATTATCAATGCGTTATTGATGGTGCTGTCAGCAGTGGTGGCAATTACTGTGCTTGCGTCAGGTTTTTCAATCGCCCAGCTGTTTTTACTGGTGGCGATATTAAATGCACTGGTTGCCATTTATATTTATTCTTTAGTGCCAGAATTTTTCATGCGTTTTCTGGTGTGGTTGCTGGTGCATAGTGTGTACCGGGTAAAAGCAAAAGGGCTGGATAACATACCGGAGGAGGGGGCGGCAGTGCTGGTTTGCAACCACGTTAGTTATGTTGATGCGTTAATCATTTCTGCCTGTGTAAGACGGCCAGTACGTTTTGTCATGTATTACAAAATTTATAATTTACCGATCTTAAATTTTGTTTTTAGAACCGCTAAAACAATTTCAATAGCAGGTAAATTTGAAAATGAGGCTTTATTAAATATTGCATTTGATGACATTGATAATGCACTTGCGGCAGGTGATGTGGTTTGTGTTTTTCCTGAGGGTAAGCTAACCGTTGACGGTAACATGAGAACATTTAGGGGCGGCATTGAAAGAATCATAAAACGCCGAGCGATACCGGTTATTCCGATGGCCTTACATGGCTTGTGGGGTAGTGTATTTAGTCGCCAAAAATCAAATTTTTTATATCGTTTGTTTAAAGGTTTTAAATCCAGTATTGGGTTGAGTGTGGGAAGCAGGGTCGAGCCACAGCAGGTGTCGGCAGGAATGTTGCAGGACAAAGTTCAGGAGTTGTACAAGGGTTAAGGATTATGGAGCGAATGACTGAGTACGGTCATTAGCGGACACACAGAAAAAACAAACCCTCCTAACC
>CAZALW010000292.1:0-4465 GCA_964485705.1 uncultured Thiotrichaceae bacterium | reverse complement strand
AACGGTGAATTTCATCAATAAATAAAACATCGTGTGCTTCGAGATTGGTCAGCAAGGCGGCAAGGTCACCCTGTTTTTCTAATACTGGGCCGGAAGTTGAATGTAAGGTTGCCCCCATTTCATTGGCAACAATATGCGCCAATGTGGTTTTGCCCAAACCCGGCGGACCGAAAAACAACAGGTGATCAAGGGCTTCATTGCGTGCTTTGGCAGCGGGTATGAATATTTCCAACTGCTCGGTAACAGCCGGTTGTCCACGATAATCTGTTAAATACTGCGGCCGAATTGCGCGATCGATAGCGACTTCACCTGCCACACTGGTCGCGGATAGTACCGGATTCTCGCTCACTTAACGCCCCTGCAGTGCAGCACGTATAATCTCTTCTGTTGATTTATCCTCAACATCAAGATCGCGCACCATCTGGCCTGCCTGCTGCGCTTTATAACCCAGTGAAATAAGCGCACTGACGGCATCATTCACCGGATTTGCCTGTTTTAGAACTGCTGTCCTATCCGCCTCAGAGGCACCAGGCAGTGTGATTGCATTATCTTTCTGCAAGCGATCTTTCAACTCAATCACAAGTCGTTCAGCGGTTTTTTTGCCAACACCAGGCAGCTTGATTAAGGCTTTACTGTCCTCTTCGACAATACAACGGGTAAAATCTTCTGCACTCATGCCTGAGAGTATGGTCAGTGCCAGTTTTGGCCCAACACCGCTGATTTTTATTAAATTGCGAAACATCAGGCGTTCCGCTAAAGAATGGAAACCATATAATAATTGTGCATCCTCGCGCACCACTAAATGCGTGTGTAATACAATGCTTTCGCCGCATTCTGGTAAATGATAAAACGTGGTCATTGAAGCTTCTAGCTCGTAACCCACACCCTGTACATCAATGAGTATTGATGGCGCTTGTTTTTCCAGTATGATGCCCTGTAAACGACCTATCATTGTCTATTTATCTCCAGCGACCGCCACGAACTTTACTGGCGATACCCAGCATTTTCATCTGCATATGATTGGCGTGACAAAGCGCAATAGCCAGACCGTCTGCTTCATCGCTTTGTGGTTCAAAATCAAGTTTTAATAGTAGTTTCATCATCTGTTGAATTTGTTGTTTATCTGCTGCACCATTGCCGACGACGGCTTTTTTAATGGCTCGCGGGGTGTATTCACCCACTTCCAGCCTGGCATGGGTCGCCGCACAAATGGCTGCGCCTCGTGCCTGACCAAGTTTAAGTGCCGAATCCGCATTTTTATTCATGAACACCTGCTCAATGCCCATGGTCTTAGGCTGCCATTTTTCTATAATCAGGCTGATTTCACTAAAAATCATGCCCAGACGCTCTGGCAATTCATCACCAGTAATTTTCACAAAACCACTGGTGACGTACAAATGGCGCAAACCATCACTGTCAATTACACCATAACCGGTACAACGTGAACCGGGGTCGATGCCGATGATGCGAGTTTTTTCCGGTCTCCGATTATTCATGGGGCGATTTTTAGGATTGTGACTAAGGTCTTGTTCCTAAGACGATAGTTGCTCCATTACTTCATCTGAAAAGTCCGCATTGGTATACACATCCTGCACATCATCAAGATCTTCCAGGGTATCAATCAGGCGCATGATTTTTGTCGCGTCATCCAATGTCACCTCAATCAGATTCTCTGCCTTTTCAATAACTTCAGCCGCTTCTGGCGCAAACCCGGCCGCTACCATCGCCTCTGTTACCGGAATAAAATTTTCATACGCGGTTACCACCTCAATACTGCCATCCTCATTAGCAACCACATCTTCCGCATCCGCCTCCAGTGCGGCTTCCATAATGGCGTCTTCTTTGCTGCCCGGTGGATACATTAATATCCCACTGCGGGTAAACATATAAGCCACTGAACCATCGGTACCCAGATTACCACCGGCTTTAGTAAAAGCATGACGCACCTCAGACACCGTGCGGTTACGATTATCGGTCAGGCAGTCAACCATAATAGCGGTACCCGCAGGGCCATAACCTTCATAGCGAATTTCATCATAATTTGTTTCATCGCCTTCACCGGTTCCGCGTTTGATGGCGCGCTCAATGGTATCACGGGTCATATTGGCAGCCAGTGCTTTATCAACCGCCAGACGCAGACGCGGGTTACTCGCCACATCACCTCCGCCACCACCGCGAGCCGCTACCGTAATTTCGCGAATTAACTTGGTAAAAACTTTTCCCCGTTTTTTATCCTGGGCAGCTTTGCGATGTTTGATGTTGGCAAATTTACTGTGACCAGCCATGGTGTTCTCCCGCTTTTTTTGTACTTAGGGCTTGTCTTTCATTATTTTAATGGCGTGGAGTTTACCACTGTGGCGAGCTGCCGGCTAAAGGTTTTAGAGGTACCATTGAACCTTTAAAAAGCAGTTGAACTATCAACGCATGCAAATATTGACAAATCATGACACGTCAACCATTATACAGACATGGCTACCATTAAAATCAGTTCAAAAGTCGAAGCACAGGTCTGGCAAGACCTTAAAGTGCTGGCAAAAGAATCTCACCAGAATGTCTCAGGGCTTCTCACCGAAGCAATCAGCGACTATGTACATCGGCGGAGAGTGAGACCAGTAGTTCTGGATCATCTGGCAGACTCCATGCATGATAACGATGAATTAGGACACCTGCTTGCCAGGTGATACCGTCCAGTTCCTGAGCGTAGATGAAGTACTGGAAATTCACAGTGCATTAATAGTACGCTTTGGCGGTGCCAGTGGCTTACGTGATATGGGGCTTTTGGAGAGCGCACTTTATCGCCCGCAAACAGGCTATTACACTGACCTGGTCGAAATGGCAGCTGCCTTATTCGAATCACTAATGAACAATCACCCCTTCATCGATGGCAATAAACGCGCAGCATTTTTCTCAACCGATGTTTTTCTACGCCTCAACGGTTATAAGCTGTCAGTTGAAGCCAAAACGGCTTATGCCTTTCTCATGGAGCTGTTCAATACCAACAACTGTGACCTGAAGCACCTGTCTCCCTGGATTCGATCAATCACTGTTAAGCGTTGATGCTTTGAACCTTAAAACAGTGGCTATTGTTTTATTATCAGAACACAGACTGAAAACTGATGCCGGCACCATCGCCTATATTGTCAAAGAAACCATCAACATTGAAGCTGCCGTTAAACTGCAGCGTGTGACGACCGTCAGACGATGAGTACTCAAACCCGACACGGAATTTAACCTGTGTACTTTCCTCAAATACATCTTTTGCATTGTCGAACAAAAAGTCTTTCTGCTCTTCAACCTGACCAACATATAAGCCAATATCCCATGCCATATTTTCATTAAATGGGTGATAGGCAGTGGCGTAGACCTGCAGTGTATCCATAAAATAATCAAGATCATTGTTGCTTATAATCAAATCACGAATATCATTACTGATACGATCATACTGTGACCCAATTCGTAATTCGTATTGTTTGCCCAGCCCTTGTACCCAGTAAAGATCGACTGAGATATAATCCGTTGCCTGCTGCTGACTCTGCCCCGTTTGGGCACTGGACTTATCCAGTGTAAAACCGTTGAGGCTTAACCCTATCACAGAGTCTGATTTGGGTTGATAATCAAACAGCAAAAAATAATGACTGGCTTCGTGTTTGAAAAGCCCATTATTGTCCGGATCAACAAGTTCAAGTGGCGAGTCACGACTAATAGTGAAACGTAGTTTATAAATACTGCCTGACTGGTCGCCAAACTGGTAAGCGCCTTCAAGCTTCATCGATACAGGACTTTTGCTGTAGAAGCTGTTATCCATGACATTTTTCTCGTTATAGAGTGAATCAACATCGAGATACTCAAAACGCGTGTAGTTCCATGGTCGCTTTCCCCAGATAAGCGCGACCCCAAGATCCATCTCCCGTTTCTCATAGGCAGGGATGCCAAGCAGTGAAAAACCAAAATCACCTGCCCATGGATAAAACTCGACTTCGGTAACAGGAAATGAAAACTCCTTATCAGCGTAAAACACTTCCTGCTCAGCTGTAAGCCGGACATTGAGGTAATCTGATAATTCATGTTGCAATTTTAGCTCAGTTTGCAAAAACGTCAGATCACTGTCCAGGCTCGCACCGGTAATGCGCCAGGCAGTGGTGTTGTCATACCACTGGTATTCAAGCGATTTACGAAAACGATGTGCTTTTATATCAAGAAAGTTCTCGCTGCCAAGATCAATATTGTTTATTTCAAAGTCATTGTCAAAAGCCAGAACAGGAGGGGAAGCTAATGCCAGAATGAAAGTAATTAGAAATGCCCGAAAAAAGGTAAACATAAGTCTATTAGTAAAATGGCTAATGTGTATAAATCTGCATTTCATCTGACAAACAGTGTCAGATGCGAAATGGCTGCTTTCGACACATAGCTGACGTTGGAAAAGCTGAAAAGAATTAGTCCGCGAAGAACGCAAAAGACGCGAAAA
>CAZALW010000291.1:0-4476 GCA_964485705.1 uncultured Thiotrichaceae bacterium | reverse complement strand
TAGCAAGTTAAGCTGTTGTTTTACAATGAAAATACAAACATAGCTGGCTTTCATGACTAATCAGGAAATATTTTAATTATTTGCGTTCATTTGCGGAGCAGTGGCACAAGGATGTGGCGTTTACCTGCCTGCTGCAGGCAGGCGAACCAAAGGATGGATAAAATACTCGTTTGCATACCGAGGCTAACTACCCTACCGTATGCGTTACCACGCAGGAGCGTACGAGAAACAGTTATAGGGAAGTCGTTTGCTATCAACTTCCGTTTGCAGATATCGTTGCCTTAATCATCTTTTTAGGGTCAAGCAACTTTTCCAGTTCTTTACGAGATAAATCAGTCATCTCCACCGCTACATCAATAACTGCCCTGCCTTCTGCATAGGCTGTTTTGGCAATTTTTGCCCCTAACTCATACCCTATCACCGTATTCAACGCAGTCACTAATATTGGATTTTTTGCCAGCGATGAATCAATATTCTGCTGATTAACGGTAAAACCTGCAATAGCCTTATCAGCCAGCAAACGCGAAACATTAGACAATATCTCAATACTTTGTAATAAATTAAATGCCACTAACGGCAACATCACATTTAACTGAAAATTACCTGACTGACCGGCAATGGTTATGGTTGCATCATTGCCGATAACCTGGGCGCAGACCATGGCAGTGGCTTCTGGCATTACCGGATTAACTTTCCCCGGCATAATACTGCTACCCGGTTGCAGTGCAGGCAAAACAATTTCACCAATACCAGCAAGTGGACCGCTGTTCATCCAGCGTAAATCATTGGAAATTTTCATTAACGCGGTGGCCAGTGTTTTTAACTGACCGCTTAAAGCCACTGCTGCATCCTGTGAGCTTAATGCGGCAAAACGATTATTTGCCACCTTAAAGGACAAACCAGTGCTGTTGGATAACTGTTCGGCGACCAATATGCCAAATGATTCATCGGCATTGATACCGGTACCCACCGCCGTACCACCAATTGCCAACTGTTGTATTTCCGGCAAGGTACGCTCCACATGTGACAAAGCCGATTGCAGTTGCGCTGACCAGCCTGAAAGTTCCTGCCCCAGACTTACTGGCATAGCATCCATTAAATGTGTGCGTCCGGTGGTAACAATGTCGGCTAACGATTGGGCTTTTAGATCAATCGCTGCAATAAGGTGGTTAATTGCCGGAATGAGCTGTTGATGACAGCTTAGCGCAGCACTAACATGAATACTGGTTGGGATTACATCGTTTGAACTTTGACTCATGTTGACATGGTCATTGGGGTGTACAGGCTTTCCTGCTTCCTGCGATGCCAGTTTAGCAATCACCTCATTAGCGTTCATATTGGTACTGGTCGCCGAACCGGTTTGAAAAACATCTAATGGAAACTGATCTTTTAACTTGCCGTTTATGACATCATCACAAACAGATGAAATAGCACGGCGACGGTTTTCATCCAGTGCACCTAAATCATGGTTGGCATTGGCACATGCCTGTTTAACCAGAGCCAGCGCCTGAATAAATGTTTGTGGCATGGAGATGCCACTGATTGGAAAGTTGTCAATCGCACGTTGCGTTTGCGCACCATAAAGAGCGGTCTTTGGCACCTGCAACTCACCCATGCTGTCTTTTTCGATTCTATACACACTCATTTAACATCCGCCTCAAAAATTCAAGCAATGATATAATACTGCTTTTTTATAGTTTTTAAATAATTATACATTATGATGGAATACACGATGCAATTAAGCGAACTTACCGCTATATCACCTGTAGATGGTCGATATGGTTCTAAAACAGCAGCGCTCAAAGGCCTCTTTAGTGAATACGGCTTAATCAAACACCGCGTACTGGTTGAAATACGCTGGTTTCAGGCACTGGCTGCTCACCCTGAAATTACCGAAGTACCTGCTTTGGATAACGATGCAATGGCAGTTTTAAATGGCATCTTTGAGCATTTTTCATTAAGCGATGCTGAGCGTATTAAAACCATTGAACGCACCACCAACCACGATGTAAAAGCCGTTGAATATTTTCTCAAAGAAAAAATTCAAAACAACGCCACACTGCAAGCCAGCACAGAGTTTTTACATTTCGCCTGTACCTCGGAAGACATTAATAATCTATCTCACGGCTTAATGTTAAAAGCCGGTCGTGATGATGTGTTATTACCGGCAATGGATGAAATCATCAACAAACTGACGCAGCAGGCAAAAGAATTTGCCGAGCAGCCTATGCTGAGTCGTACGCATGGACAAACAGCATCGCCGACAACCGTTGGCAAGGAGCTGGCAAATGTGGTTTATCGCTTACGCAAGCAACGGGAACAGGTCGCAGCCGTACAAATAGTCGGCAAAGCGAATGGTGCGGTAGGCAACTACAATGCCCATATCAGCGCTTACCCTGAAATTGACTGGCCGGCTTTTTCTCAGCAATTTATCGAGTCACTCGGTTTGCAAATCAACCCCTTTACCATTCAAATTGAACCCCATGATTACATGGCAGAAATGTTTGACGCTATCAGCCGTTTTAACACAATTTTAATCGACCTAAGTCGTGACATCTGGGCTTACATATCAAATGCCTATTTCAAACAAAAAACTATTGCAGGTGAAATTGGTTCATCAACCATGCCGCACAAAGTGAACCCCATCGACTTTGAAAATGCCGAAGGTAATCTGGGTTTAGCCAATGCTTTACTCAATCATTTAAGCCAGAAACTACCCATCTCCCGCTGGCAACGCGACCTCACTGATTCAACCGTATTAAGAAATTTAGGCGTGGGTTTTGCGCACAGTTTAATTGCTTATCAGTCACTATTAAAAGGTTTGAACAAACTGGAAATCAATGCCAAAGTTATCGAAGCCGACCTGGATTCCAGCTGGGAAGTGTTGGCCGAACCGATACAAACAGTGATGCGTCGTTACGGTATCGAAAACCCTTATGAAAAACTAAAAGAACTCACCCGTGGTAAAGCCATTACTCAACAGGCATTTCAGGAATTCATTAAAACCCTGGATATGCCAGAAGACGCTCGTAACAACCTGCTTAAACTAACGCCACACAATTATATTGGCAATGCGGTAAAGCAAACTAAAAACTTATAGTCAATTATGAGACTTGAAAACTTATCCTGGCCAGCAGAGCTTAATGTCGAAATTTTTTTAACACAGTACTGGCAGAAAAAACCACTATTAATCAGGAACGCTTTTCCCGGCATTGAATCACCACTAACGGCTGAAGAGCTTGCCGGTCTGGCTTGTGAAGATAACATCAACGCCAGACTTGTTCTGGAAAAAGATGGCGACTATCCCTGGCAGGCAGAACACGGCCCTTTTGAAGAATCCCGGTTTGCCGAACTGCCGGAAACACATTGGTCATTACTGATTAGTGATATGGAAAAGTGTTTGCCTGAAACCAATACCTTAGTAAAACCGTTTCGTTTTTTACCCGGCTGGCGTTTAGACGATTTAATGATCAGTTATGCACCCACAGGTGGTTCTGTCGGCGCACATGTTGATGATTACGATGTGTTTCTAATCCAACTTAACGGTCAACGCTTATGGCAAATCAGCGAACATTATTCAGCTGAAACCCTCAGCGATGTTGACCTCCGCATTTTAAAAAACTTCAGCGCTGAACAAGAATGGTTGTGCAACCCGGGTGACCTGTTATACCTGCCACCAGGGGTAGCACATCATGGTGTCGCACAAACCTGTAAAAATGAACAGGGTTTTGATCAACATTGTATGACGGCATCGGTTGGTTTTAGAGCGCCGTCACTAAAAACCATCACCAGTGATTATGTGCATTACCTTAACGAAAACAGTCACGGTGCAGAACGCTTTACTGATAAATCACCTGTCAAACCAATACACCATGCCGAAATCACAGACGATACCGTGTCGCAGTTTACTGAATACCTTAAACAGGGAATCACGCTGGAGCCTGAACAGGTAAAACGCTGGTTAGGTCAATACAGCAGTGACAATAAAGCCTTTGAAGATATTGAACAAAGCCATAATCAGCCAAAAGTTAATTTTGAACAGCTTTGTGTTATTGCCGCGCAGTCCAGCTTAATGCAATCGCCCTACTCCCGCTTTCTGTTTAGTTACCTTGATAAGACTGCATTGTTATTTGTTAATGGCGAAAGTTTTAAAGTCAGCAAACAATTTGCCGAAACACTTTGTGAAGATAAACATCTTGATTTTCAGCAATTATTATCCTTGATGACAGCCGATGATAAAACAGTACTATTACAGCTGTATAACGATGGCAATATATTTTGTGACTCAACCACTATGGACTGAAAGTCCATAGGTTGCTCTAAAAAACGACTTAAAGTCATTTTGCCTTAATTGGACACTGAATATCATAAGCCAGATAAATATCACCATGAAGCGCATGAAGGACATGAAGGCATCAGATCTTCATGTCCTTCATGCGCTTCATGGTGAATTGAAAAGATAGAAGTCTATTGAAA
>CAZALW010000290.1:0-4477 GCA_964485705.1 uncultured Thiotrichaceae bacterium | reverse complement strand
TAATTAGTAATTAGTAATTATTCACTTATGCAGGTTATAACTGCGTAGTTTTTTACGCAAGGTGCCACGGTTTAAGCCTAACATTTCGGCTGCTCGTGACTGGTTGCCTTTGGTGTGTTCTAAAACGGCTTCAAACAGTGGTTGTTCGATTTGTCTTAGCACCAGGTCATACATGTTGTTTGGTTGAGTGCCATCAAGTTCATAAAGGTAACGGCGTATAGAGTGTTTTACTGCATTGCTTAGCTGCGAGATTTCTGCTGGTGCAGAGTTGGTGGTAATATCCGTGTCTCTTGAGTCAGGGCGCTGCTCTCTATTTTGAAAATTTTGTTTGTTCATGCTGCTCGTGTCGCCATGGGTTTATTTTGTAAGTTAAAAAACTCGGTGACGAGTTCAAGCTGGCTGCTGGCTTCATCAACCTTATTGATGTTTTTTCTAAAGAGTTCGACAGTTAGATAGTCTTTCTCATTGCCAGCTTTTTTCGTCCTTTGGTTCGTAAACGGCACATCCCCCACGCCTTCGCGGGGGCAGGCTTTGTGCCACTGCTCAGCTAGTTTATGAAAATACCAGCCAATGTGTTTACGTGCTATGCGAACACCGGAGAGTTCTCCATAAAAATCATGCAGCTGTTGCAGGTGTGTGATTAATAACTGGCAAATTTCCTGGTTATCCGGTGGTGAAGCAAGTGTGTTATTCGTTAGGTAATGTTTTATTTGTTTGAATATCCAGGGGTTGCCCTGGGCAGCGCGACCAATCATCAAGCCATCTGCGTTAGTTGCTTCAAGTACTGCTTTGGCCTTTTTTGGGTCAGTAATATCGCCATTGGCAATAACCGGGATAGTAACGGCCGATTTAACGGCAGCGATAGTCTCGTACTCAGCTTCACCCTGATAGGCATCAGCACGTGTTCTGCCGTGTACCGCTATAGCCTGTATACCATTTTGTTCAGCGATTTTGGCAATAGTGACTGCATTCCGGTTGCTGTGATCCCAGCCGGTACGAATTTTTAAGGTGACAGGAACATCAACTGCATTCACCACGGATGAGAGAATTTTAGCGACTAAGGGTTCATTTTTCAGCAGAGCAGAGCCAGCTTGTACATTACAGACTTTTTTTGCCGGGCAACCCATGTTGATATCGATTATTTGTGCGCCATGAGTGACATTAAATTGTGCGGCAGCGACCAGTTTTAGCGGGTCAGTTCCGGCAATTTGCACACTGCGTACGCCTTTCTCGCCTTTATGATTCAGCCGTAACCGTGTTTTTCGGGAGTTCCACAGGTGTTTTTCAGCGGTAACCATTTCAGAAATACATAAATCAGCGCCTAGTTGATAACACAGATTACGGTACACACGGTCGGTCACACCGGCCATCGGTGCCAGAATTATTGGTGTATTAAATGTGTGTTGACCGATGTTCATTGGTTTTGTATTTTGACAGATTTTGTTGATTTGTAAATGTACTATAAAAAACTGGATTATAAAAAATTGAATTCATAAGTCATTGCCTGCTCGCCGGGATCCTGTATTTCCAGGCTGATGCTGGCTTCGGTCTTTGCAGGTAATAATCCGGGTTGTTCGTTGCTAAGATACTCGTTAGGCCAGAAGCGTCGGGCGACAACCGTGTTGCCTCGAATATCTGAAAAATCGATTTGCATAACAGGGAAAGGCTGTGTGAATGCGGCGTTGTTTTTCAAGGTGACGTTTATCAGCAGTGCGTCCTTTTCAGTTGGATGTGATAAAACGTTACGTGTGATTAATTCAATGTTTTCCGGATCCCGTATGGAAATGGTTTCACATTTAACTAGTTGGCAGAATTTGTCAAAAGCAAGCTGTAGTTGAGGTGTTTTATGTAGCTGATCCTGGTTAAACCAGGCGTACTGCAATATTAATGTTGCTGATAATAATACGATGGCTATGCTCCAAAGCGAAAAAGAGCTCAGAGCAGACATAGCGGGTGAATAGGCATCACGGAACTGGTCTGGCACTACGTGTGGCAGTGATTTATTGTTTTCTTCATTAAAAAAGTCAAACGTGTCTTTGTCAGGCTCATCATTTGCGGAGGGGGCATTGAAATGATTGGCATCACTAATGTCTGTAGGCGGACTATCATCACCACCTTGTTGCACGAGAGACGAAGAATGTGGTGTGATTTCTGCCGCTGCTTCAGTGGTATTAAAAACTTCGTTGCAAATACCGCAGCGCACAAATCCATCAGCAGCTTGAAGCTGTGTTTCAGTGACTCTAAATGTTGTATCGCAATGCGGACATTGAGTTTGCATGTGTTTTTAAGCTGTGAGTTATAGGTGTAAATTATAGCTTGTAAGTATAAGCGGGTTTAATAAACATACAACATAAAACTTAAAACCTAAAACTTAAATCCAGCGTTGCCCTGTAGGCCACCACTATGTAAAGCAATTATTGTTGAACCGCGCTTAAAGGTTTGCGTTTCTATGCGTTTAAATAATCCATAAAACATCTTTCCGGTATAAACAGCATCTAAAGAAAAGCCATATTGAGATTGAAATTCTTGCATAAAGTGAATGAGTTTGTCATTTGTTTTTGCATAACCACCAAAATGAAAATCAGTTTCTATGTGCCAGTCACAAACTGGATTCTCTTTGTTAAGAAATGTTCTGACTTCATCGGCCAGAAAACTACCGTTTTTAAGCGCACTAAAACCGATGGCATTCTGCTCAGGTTTGAGTGCAGATAGTAAACCGGCTAGTGTGCCGCCTGTTCCGCTGGCACAGCAAATGACATCAAATTGCTGCGTCAATTGCTGGTCGATTTCATTAACAATTTCTTTGCAGCCTTTTATGGCAAGTGAGTTGCTGCCGCCTTCAGGCAATATATACACATGACCAAACTGTTGTTTCAGCTTTTCTATGAATAAGGTTTCATTTTTTTGTCTGTATTCAGCGCGCGAGATGTAATGTAACTGCATGCCACAGGCTTTGGCAAAAGATAACGTTGCATTAAGAGGGGAGTGTTGTTCACCACGAATAATGCCGATGGTTTTAAAGCCAAAATGTTTACCCGCTGCGGCAGTGGCATAAATATGGTTTGACCATGCACCGCCAAAGGTTAACAGGGTATCGAACTGGTTTTCTTTAGCATGAATCAGGTTGTATTTTAGCTTGCGCCATTTATTACCACCGAACAGTGGGTGAATTAAATCATCACGTTTAACGTAAAGCGTTATGTCTGCGTTATCAAGGAAGCGGCTGCGTAAGTGTTGTAGAGGGCTATTGCCCAATTTTGTAGAGAATTTGGGCAGTAGAGTATTCCCGTGCTGAGTGATTAGCGTGCGACCACGTGTATGACGGTAGTGTACTCGAAATAAATGACACGATCATCATAAGTCCAGCGTGTGATGGGTGGTTGACCAACACTTGTTGATATGGCAACGGGTTGTCCATAGTCGAATTGGACTTTGTCCATGCTCATGCCACGACGTGGAAAATCAAGCAGTTTTATTTTTAGTGTTTCACCCGGTTGCATCTCTTTGGCTGGCAGTTGTAAAACATCACCCGTTTGATAGGTTTGTTGATTCTGTTGTTGCATCATGATCTCAACTGAAGATCTCAATGGCTCAGGTCGTGATATGGATGTGGCTTCCTCTGAGGTTTTGCTGCTGATATTATTACTGTGCTGGCTGTTTTTTTCTTTGACAGGATAGTCTTCCATGGCCGGACGATTGGCATATGCACTGGAAGTGCAAAACAGCATGGCAGCGAACAGGGTGAAATTCAGCATGTTTCGACGTGTTGTTGTTTGCCTGTCGTGCCTTGTTTGTAAGTTTGTGTCCATATGTCCACCATGCAATATCCGGTTTTTAGAGATGTTCATGCATGTAATTGTAGCAGTAGAATAAAAAAGTACTGATAAGGCACTGCTTATCCATTAAATTTTTTCATTACCAGGCAGGCGTTAGTGCCGCCAAAACCAAAGTTATTCGACATCGCGAGTTTGATGTCAACATTATCCTGGCGCGTGGTAATAATGGGCATATCAACCGCGCTTTCATCCATGGTTTCGATATTTGCCGATGCCTGTATAAAGTTATTTTGCATCATCAGCATGGTGTAAATGGCTTCCTGTGCGCCGGATGCACCAAGGGAATGGCCGGCCAGAGATTTACTGGAGCTGATGGCCGGGATATTGTCACCAAAGGTTTCTTTAATGGCGTACAGTTCTTTTGAGTCGCCTACGGGCGTGCTGGTGCCATGGGAATTAATGTAGTCCAGCCTGCTACAATCACCATAGTCTTCAATGCCGTTCATGGCCATCTGCATACAGCGAATAGCGCCTTCGCCAGACGGTGCAACCATATCAACACCATCGGAAGTTGCGCCATAACCCACCAGTTCAGCATAAATGGGCGCGCCGCGTTTGAGTGCATGTTCGAGCTCTTCTACCACCACGGTTGCGCCACCACCGGCGATAACAAAACCGTCACGGTTTGCGTCATAGGTGCG
>CAZALW010000289.1:0-4478 GCA_964485705.1 uncultured Thiotrichaceae bacterium | reverse complement strand
AACGTGGACGTTCCACTACGCTGCGCTTCGTTCCACGCCAGTTATGCAAAACGTTGAAGCTGTAGGAAAACCTAAAAATAGGTTAAAATCACACCCAGGTTAATACCATAACAAAGAGTGATTCGATGCCGCACTTCAAAGATTATGATTACAATCAAATGAAGATGATTCCCATCTCATTTGATAAACAAATCCTGCAAGATTCATTTGAATATTCACTTAGCTACCTTATTGATCATGAAATAGATCAAAGCATTTTCTACCACCGTTATATCAATGATAAAAACGGTGCCCCGGCTTATGATCCAGCGATACTGTTAAAAATCGTCATCCTTGCTTATTCCAAAGGCATCACCAGCAGTCGCAAGATAGAAGCCCTGTGCCGAGAAAACATAATCTTCATGGCGATATCCGCTGATAGCCAACCGCATTTCACTACCCTGGCAGACTTTGTATCACGTTCACACAAAGAGATTGCCATCCTGTTTAAAGAAGTCTTGCTGATATGCGATCACCTGGGATTAATAGGTAAAGAAATGTTTGCGATTGATGGCTGCAAACTGCCGAGTAATGCAAGCAAGGAATGGAGTGGCACGCATGAAGAACTGGAGAAGAAATATAAAAAAATTGATAAGGCCGTAGACTATATAATCGAACAGCATCAAGCAAATGACCAACAGTCATTTGATCTGGAAAGTATTGACCGGATTGAGAAACAAAAACAGAAACTGAAAGCAAGTAGCGACAAAATCAAAGCGTTTTTAAAAACCAATAAAAAGAAAAAAGGAAAAAACGGCACAGAAGTAAAAAGTAACATAACCGACAACGAGAGCGCCAAAATGAAAACCAGTCATGGCGTGATACAAGGTTATAACGGCGTTGCTAGCGTTGATAATAAACATCAAATCATAGTAGCAGCAGAAGCTTACGGGCAAGGCCAGGAGCACGGTTTACTGGAGCCAATGATTGAGCAGTCCCACAAAAACTTACGTTATACAAAGAAAGAAGAAAAAAAACCAGAATTACCGCCGACAGTGGTTATTGCAATACCACAACGCTCACTTATCTGGACGAAAAACAAATTGATGGTTATATTGCCGATACAGGTTTTCGATCACGAGACCCGCGTTTTAAAGACTACAAACAACATAAACCAAAAGATCGACTTAAACTGAAACGTCGATTTACCGTTGAAGACTTTAAGGTCAATGTAAAAAAGCAAACCTGTATCTGTCCGGCCGGGAAAGCGATGTGGTTAAAAGCAAGCAAAACCAGCATTAAACACATTGAGTTCATGCAGTTTCAGGCCTATGAAAAAGATTGCCCCAGCTGCCCACTAAAAAAACAATGCTTAAGAAATAAAAACCAGACTACGCCACGACAGGTAAATATCAAGCTGGGCGTAACAGAAACAAAACGTAGCGGTGTTCTAGAACAAATGAAACAAAAAATAGATTCAATCCGTGGGCGAGCAATTTACAGCCAACGATTAGGAACAGTAGAACCTGTGTTTGGACATATCAATACCATGATTGGATTTAAACGATTTAGTTTGCGCGGTAAAACCAAAGTGAATGCGCAATGGCAGCTTATATCAATGGTGCATAATATTCTTAAGATACATCGATATGGATGGGAATTAACTTGAATAGCGACAAGGCAGGGTGTGTGGAGCAAAATATGTCTGCTAGACAAGATTAATTTACATGATTGAAAATATATAATACAAAGTCACGTTCAAAGATGTGACGTTGACCCGGGTAGATTATTAACATAAATTGGGTTTTTCTACAGACTCGTTAGCCGCTAGGAGTAAAAATGAAATATATACCTCTTATTGGAATTGGTCTTGCCATATGGGGTGCAATTACACTTGATTGGTTTAAGGTCGGTTTCGGTGTTGTTTTATTTTTCGGCGCATTTTTAATTGACCTATTTAAAAAAAGGGATGTTATTGCCAATGACGATTCATTTGCACTTTATCGTACAGTATCTGAGTTAATTAAAATTATACGTGCCTCTGTTGAATCAAGCAATTTAGATAAAAACAATCCAAAAGTAATATTAGCCCAAGGTTTGTTTTTTATGGGGCTACTGGATGCAGCTAGTCAAGCAGCCGATTTAAACGACAAGCAGTTTATGGATTTATATAAGGCAATATTTACAGATTTAGATTACGAATTTGATGAAAATTACAGAACAAAGATTATATTATTTCATCAAAGCCTAAATGTTAATCACAACGCATTCCCAGCCATCATAAAAGGTGGTGACTTATACACAAAATTTGCTAGTGGTAATACTATGGCTCCACTTGCTGCTAGTATGCTTATAGAAGAATTGGTTACGGATGATAATTTCCCGGCTTCAGTGGATGAATTATAGATCGGCTAACGTCGCAAATACACGCGGACGGTAAAAAGCGTCGTTCGTACCTCACTATGCTTTTTACCGCCGGTGATTTACGACGTTCAGGCTGTAGAAAAACCTCGAGTTGAGGCAGTATAAAAATATAAGACGATTTGAACGATTAATAAAAATTTAACTAATCGTAGAATGTATTTTTCATTTAATCTATATATAAAGCATTATATTAAGCATACAGGAGTGTTGTACATGCATTTACACTTTTATACATTCTTGAAAATACAGTGAATTTTGTAGATTTAGAGGTTTTTCTACAGCCTCGTTAGCCTCTCAATCAATAAAAATGAAATTTTCGCACATATTTGGCAATATTTCGATAAGGTTATTTAAATCAATTGCTTAAAGATAAGCTATTATAGTGACATGGAAAAAATAGCCATTAATCCCAATCGTTTACAGTGGTGCATGAACACCGTTGAGGTAGATCTTGATGGTTTGTCTTTAGAAGTTCATATTGCCAAACAAACGCTTGAGCAGGTAATGGAAAATCAAAAAGCTTTGAGCGTCAATCAATTAGAAAAAATTGCAAATTACTTTAAACGTAGTTTGTTGTTTTTTCTTGACCCAAATGAGGCTAGTGAAGACAAAATATATTCTCCACAATTCCGAACTATTAATAATCAAAAGCCAATTAGTTCTCCAAAACTTAGAGCATTTATTGAACGTGTAGAGAAACAAAGAAAAATTTATATGGGTTTAATGGAAGACCTAGAAGAACCACTAAATAAAGATTGGCGTCCAAATATAAAGTGGAATGTTAAAGACATTAAGTCAGGTAGTGAAAATGCCCGTCAATGGTTAAATATTTCTGTTTCTGATAATTTTGACGCTATACGCCAAGCAGTAGAGAACAAAGGCATTATGGTTATTGTCTCTAATGGATATAACGGTAAATGGCAAATTGACAAAAACAACCCTGTCCGCGGTTTTTCACTTTACTACGATATACTGCCGGTTATCGTAGTTAAAAAACAGTTAAGCAAAGGTGCGCAGGCATTTACATTAATGCATGAGCTAGCTCATTTATTATTGCACAAAGAAAGTGCAATAGATGATGAGGATGATTTTCATAGCCACCAAGGCATGGAAAAAGAAGCAAATGAATTTGCTGGTAACTTATTAATTCCAGATAGATTCTTAAATGAACTCGATGTAGATCAGCTGTTAAATCTAGAAACCACAGAGTACGATAATTATTTAAGTGACTTCAAACGTCGTTGGTGTGTTAGCGGTGAAGCAATATTAGTGCGATTGTTGATAAATAACCAAATAACTCAACAAGATTACCAGACGTATAAAAATTTTAAAAACCAACAAGCAGTTAAAGAAAGTCATAAAGAAGCTGTGCAAATACCAAGAACATATCGGCATAGAGAACCTATGAATGTGTTTGGAAAGCCTTTTGTTTATGCTGTATTTGATTCTTTGCACAATCGAAATATTACCTTAGCAAAAGCAAGCACATATTTAGACAATCTTAAAATCAGTGATGTTCGCCAACTGGAACGGTATGTATAGCTTTGATGCATCATCTATGATTCATGCATGGGATAACTACCCACCCGAGAATCCACACTTTGATTCCTTATGGCAGTGGTTTTCTGAGCAAATAGATAATAAAAACTTTGGTATATCTTCAAAGGCCTTGGAAGAGGTCGGTCATAAAATCCCTGAGTGTGGTGATTGGCTTAATAGCAATGATATTGAAGTACATCCATTAACTGCCACTAGCTTAGCAATGGCACAAGAAATTAAAACATTATTAGGCATAGTCGAGGAGCAGTACACGAAAGGTGTAGGTGAAAAAGATTTGCTAATTATTTCTATTGCGAAGGAAAATGAAACAACATTAGCTAGTGATGAAAGCCGACAAAATAAACTTCCAACACTAAAGTCAAATTACAAAATTCCAGCTGTTTGTGACATGCTTGAAATCAATGTTGAATGCATAAGTTTCTTAGACTTACTTAAATGATGAATTCAAGTTATAAAAAGGCTAAATCGGGTAAGGGCTGACTTCTAGTCAACCCTCCCCACACCACCCTGCATGC
>CAZALW010000288.1:0-4495 GCA_964485705.1 uncultured Thiotrichaceae bacterium | reverse complement strand
CCACAGAAAAACAAAGTGCTGATAACACCACCCATGCCAGTATCAACAACACCTGCATTGGTGCCTACGTGCTTAATAAAAGCAGCAAACACGTTGAAACTTTCCAGGCACGCTTTGTCGTGCTTGCCACCGGTGGTGCCAGTAAAGTTTACCTTTATACCAGCAATCCTGATGGTTCTACCGGGGATGGCATTGCCATGGCATGGCGTGCTGGCTGCAGGATTAGCAACATGGAATTCAACCAGTTTCACCCAACCTGCCTGTATCATCCCGAGGCAAAATCATTCCTTATCAGCGAAGCCGTTCGTGGTGAGGGTGGTAAATTATTACTACCAAACGGCAAACGGTTCATGCACAAATTTGATGACCGCGGCGAACTGGCACCGCGTGATATTGTGGCACGTGCTATCGACCATGAAATGAAACGCTTAGGTGTGCCCTGTATTTACCTGGACATCAGCCACCGCTCTCCAGCTTTTATCGCATCACACTTTCCCACCATACACCAGCGCTGCCTGAAATATGGTATTGACATAACAAAAGAACCCATCCCTGTGGTACCCGCAGCGCACTATACCTGCGGCGGAATCAATACTGATTTACACGGCGCGACCGATATCAATAATTTGTATGCTATCGGCGAAACAGCACACACTGGCCTGCACGGTGCTAATCGTTTAGCAAGCAATTCACTACTGGAATGCCTGGTATTTGCACAGGCCAGCGCCAAGCATATTTTATCGCTGGTAAACAAACCCTACCAATACCAGAAAATTTCAAACTGGGATGAAAGCCGGGTGACCGACTCAGATGAAGAAGTTGTGATTTCACATAACTGGGATGAGCTGCGCCGTTTCATGTGGGACTATGTTGGCATCGTCAGAACCAATAAACGACTGGAACGCGCCATGCACCGTGCCAGCCTGTTGCAGCAGGAAATTGACGAATATTATAGCCATTTTAGAATTAGTGGCGACTTAATTGAGCTACGTAATTTAACGCTGGTCGCGGAACTAATAATCCGCAGCGCCATGTTACGCAAAGAAAGCCGTGGTTTACATTTTTCACTGGATTACCCGGTTGCCGATGAAGCATCTGTTGCCAAAGACACCGTATTAAAACCGCCGCACAAATCGACTACTGAAAAAATAAAAATCATAAAATAAACGAAAAAGTTGTAAGTTTTATGTTGTATGTTTTAAGTTAAAACAACAAACGCTTACAACTTACAACTTAAAACTGATCTTCCCCATGTCACAAACAAGCTACTTAATCGAACCGAATGAACTCGAAGCCTTACGCAAGCATGAAAACCTTGTCATTATCGATCTATGCAAAGCCAAACAATACGCACAGGCTCATATTCCTGGTGCCCATTTTGTTCATTATGGCAATATCATAAAAAACGATAAGCCCGTCATGGGCTTATTACCGGATGATGAAAACTTTTCTGCCTTACTATCAAATCTGGGCATCACAAAAAAATCACTGATTGTTGCTTATGATGATGAAGGCGGTGGCTGTGCGGCACGTTTTGTCTGGACCTTACATGTCTTTGGCCATGAAACTGCGGTCATACTCAATGGCGGTTTGTTTAGCTGGGCGAATGAAGGGCATCAATTAAGCAACACGGTGCCCGACAAACCTGAAGCTAGTGCTTATAAGCTGACGAAAACACATCACCATACTGCAACACGTGCATTTATTCAGACACACTTAGATAACGACAATGTGGTTTTTCTTGATGCACGCAGCTTAGCAGAATATAACGGCACGAAAAAATTTGCCAACAAGGCCGGTCACATTCCAGGTGCGATTCACTATGAATGGACTGAAGCAATGAACCAGAACAACAACCTGCGTCGCCTGCCCGCTAAAGATATCCAGCAACGGCTTGATACCCTTGGTATCACCAAAGACAAAGAAGTCGTGTGCTACTGCCAGTCACATCACCGCTCAGCCTATTCCTGGCTGGTTTTAAAATCACTGGGTTATGAAAATGTTCTGGGGTATCCAGGCTCATGGTCTGAATGGAGCAATCATCCTGATACACCGATAGAAACCTAGTTTTAAGTTTTAAGTCGTAAGTCTTAAGGGCATCTCTATTAATTCATGATTGGCATCTTCGCGCTTGAGAAATCCAATAACTTCGTTGAAAATCTTACAAATAGCTCACTATTTGTTGCGATCTTCGCCTTGTTCTTGAATCTCTCAAGCACAAATCTGCTCAAACAGAATTAATAGAGATGCCCTTAAGTTTCTGCTGTTTTAACTTACGACTTACGACTTAAAACTGCTCTTAAATAGTGAGTATATTTTCCCGATAATGCTTCAACTCATCAATGGAGTCTTTAATATCATCCATCGCCAGATGGCTGGATTCTTTTTTATAAACCATTTTCTTTTCCGGTGACCAGCGAAGTGTCAGCTCTTTTAAGGTGCTGACATCAAGATTCCGATAATGAAAAAAGTTTTCAAGCTGTGGCATGTAACGCGCCAGAAAACGCCTGTCCTGACAGATACTGTTGCCACACATTGGTGATTTATGTACAGACACATACTGCTTTAAAAAAGCCAACGTTAAATTCTCTGCGGTATCAATTGAAATGGCACTGTTATGTACACGATCAGTCAAACCGGATTGTCCATGCTGATTGGTACACCATTCATCCATGTTATTCATCACATCATCGCTCTGGTGCACAACAATAGACGGCCCTTCATCAACAATATTAAGGTGTTTATCGGTAATAATGGTGGCAATTTCAATAATGACATCAGAATTAGGGTCTAATCCGGTCATTTCAAGATCAATCCAGATCAGGTTTTCATCATTTAATTTCGGCATAACTACAACATTTCCTTTAGGTATTAGAATTCATTTATGGGCATCTCTAAAAACTTGGGTTTTTGTTCGAGTTCAAGGCGGATGGATTTTGAGAACCGCAGTGTATATGCAATTTACGGCTACGCCGCCCCGGATCGCAGAAATCCATCCAACGCCGAAATCGGGCAAAAGATGATTTTTAAAGGTGTCCTTATACAGTTTTACAGTTTTTCACAACAGCAATCAATGGTATATTGTACAAAGCAACAGATAATACAAGCTATGGCTGACAACACAAAGAGTTTTTAATGAACGAGTTACACAGTTTCACCCTTTTATTCCTCGCAATGCTGCTGATATCAACCTTGATGCGTTTATATCTGTCACAGCGCCAGATAGGTTTTGTCTCACGACACCGTGAAAAAGTGCCAGCATCATTCAGTGATAATATTTCACTAGACGATCACCAGAAAGCCGCTGATTACACCATAACCAAGGTCAAATTTGGTCGTTTACCTTTGCTCTATGATGTTGCTCTGCTACTCATCTGGACACTCGGTGGCGGGCTGAACTGGCTTGATAACAACATTATCGCACTTGAGCTCGGCCCAATACTGACCGGTATTGCTGTTATTCTTACCTACACCCTGATTTCATCACTGCTTGAGCTGCCATTTTCTTTATACAACACCTTTGTCATTGAAGAAAAATTTGGCTTTAATCGCACCACCATCAAAACCTTTTTTATTGACATGGTAAAAGGCAGCCTTTTGGGGCTGGTTATCGGCATACCGTTGCTGTATGTCATTTTGTGGCTGATGCAACAATCCGGCGATCAATGGTGGATTTATGCCTGGTTTGTTATCAGTGGCTTCAGCTTATTTATGATGTGGGTTTACCCAACGTGGATCGCGCCCATTTTTAATAAATTTGAACCCCTGGAAGAAGGTGAAACACTCAAACGAATCACCAGTTTATTAGAACGCTGTGGCTTTAGCAGCAACGGTATTTTTGTCATTGACGGCTCGAAACGTTCATCACACGGCAACGCCTACTTTTCAGGTTTTGGTCGTAACAAACGTATTGTGTTTTTTGATACACTGCTAAAAATGCTAAGTGATGACGAACTTGAAGCCGTACTGGCGCACGAACTGGGTCACTTCAAGAAAAAACATATTATAAAAGGCATGGCCATTTCTTTTGCCACAACCCTGGCAGCACTTGCTGTACTGGCATGGTTAATGAAAGCAGAATGGTTTTATGCATCACTCGGTATTAGCCAAGCTTCCACCCATATGGCTTTATTGCTTTTTACCCTGATTTTGCCCGTGTTCACTTTTGTTTTTCAACCTTTATTCAGCATATTTTCGCGTAAAAATGAATTTGAAGCCGACGCCTTTGCTGCGCAGCAGACGGATGCAAAACACCTTATTCACGCACTGGTCGGTTTATACCGGGAAAATGCAAACACATTAACACCTGATCCTGTATATTCCGCTTTTTACGACTCTCACCCACCCGCGCCGGTAAGAATTGCACGGTTGACCCTTGCGCGCAGTGAGTAGTGGTACACTGACGTACGATTATGTCCGTCCTTTGGTCCGTTAACGGCACATCCGTGTGCCACTACTCCATGAATGGACGGCCATGTTTGCAATTATGGCGCAA
>CAZALW010000287.1:0-4504 GCA_964485705.1 uncultured Thiotrichaceae bacterium | reverse complement strand
TTTTTCAAAGGGGGATTGAGGGGGTTTAGTTTTTAATGTCTGCTAAGTGTCGAAACCAGTCATTCTATATCTGACACTATCTGTCAGATAAAATGCAGACTTATACAGGTTAGGCGATGACAAATAATGGTAATAAAATAGATACATCAGGTTCAGGTTTTGCAACACGAGCAGTGCGCGAAGGGCAGGTTCGTACACATGAGGGTGAGCACAGTGAACCTATATTTCCAACCTCCAGTTATGTGTTTTCATCAGCACGCGAAGCTGCCGCACGATTTTCTGGTGAGGAACCGGGCAATATTTACTCACGCTTTACTAACCCGACAGTAAGAACCTTTGAAAAACGCCTTGCGTCATTGGAGATGGCTGAATGTTGTGTCGCCACCGCATCCGGCATGTCTGCCATTACTGCAACACTATTAGGCTTGTTAAAAACCGGTGACCATATTGTTTCATCGCGCAGCATTTTTGGTACAACCACCGTTTTGCTGACTAATATCGTTGCTAAACTGGGCATAGAGACAACCTTTGTCGAGCTTTCAGAGCTATCAGCATGGCAGCAGGCAATAAAACCGGAAACAAAAATTCTATTTCTGGAAACGCCATCAAACCCTTTGACTGAATTGGTTGATATTTCAGCCCTGGCTGACATTGCGCATAAACATGGCTGTTTGTTAGTTGTAGATAACTGCTTGTGTACGCCAGCTTTGCAGCAACCCCTGGTCTTAGGTGCAGACATTGTTATTCATTCGGCAACCAAATATATTGATGGTCAGGGACGTTGCATGGGGGGCGCGGTATGCGGGTCTAATGATGTAGTTGGTGATGGTGTGTTTGGTTTTTTACGCAGTGCAGGGCCGACCATGAGTGCCTTTAATGCCTGGGTATTTCTCAAAGGTCTGGAGACACTGAAATTACGTATGCAAGCACATTGTGCTGCGGCACAGGAACTTGCCCAATGGTTGGAGAAACTACCGGAAGTCAAAAGAGTATTTTATCCCGGACTGGAAAGTCACCCGCAACATGCTCTGGCTAAAACACAGCAATCCGGTTTTGGTGGTTTATTATCGTTTGAGTTAAACGGCGGCAAAGCAGAAGGCTGGCGTTTAATTGATGCCACTAAACTGCTTTCCATTACCGCTAATCTGGGTGATACAAAAACAACCATTACCCACCCGGCTACGACCACGCATGGGCGCTTAACACCACAGCAGCGTAACGAGGCAGGCATATCGGATGGTTTGATTCGTATTGCCGTGGGGCTGGAAGATATTGAAGACATTAAAGCAGATTTGTTGCGTGGTATGCGTTGAATGATGAGAGCCTGATTTCTTGCTTCCACGTGAGTGCATGACAAGCAAAATTTTTTTTATTAAGTCCGCGAAGAACGCAAAAGACGCGAAAAAAGCGAATAAATTAATTTGTGTTTTTCTTCCTAAAAATACCACAGGCATCTTGAGCGAAGTGAAAGATCTTAAGCCGTTGATGTTATAGGCTCCAATGTTGCCAAGGTGACAATAGAAAAGATTTGTTTTTTTCGCGTCTTTTGCGTTCTTCGCGGACTTGATATTGTTTTCTCTCAGCAATAAATGTTTAATATGACTGAACTAACAGCACGTGAATTGCTTATCATGTTATACCAGAGTGCGCTGGATGCAGTTGACGGTCGCTACCTGGTTAATCAATGGTGCAATAAGAATAAGCAGAAGTCTTTTACTCATTGCATTGCGATTGGCAAAGCTGCTGCTGCGATGTTACAGGGTGCGCAGGATTGTTTGCCTTCACTCAATAAATCGTTATTGATTTGCCCGTGGTCAAAAATCACAAAGCAGCTCAGGAACAATAAAAATACGATTATTCAACCATCAACACACCCGATACCGGATGAGTTATCCATTGAAGCAGGAGAAGTATTATTGCGTTTTTTGTCTGCCATGGATGAAAGCGATGAATTATTGTTTTTGATTTCCGGTGGCGCTTCGTCCTTAGTTGAGGTGCCGGTTGATTCTATTAGTCTTGAGCAGCTACAGGAAATAAATCAGTATCTTTTGTCATGCGGTAAAGATATTCATCAGATAAATAGCTGGCGGCAACAGTTTTCAAAAATCAAAGGTGGTGGTTTATTAAACTGGGTTAAGACACCTTCGTTAACACAATTATTACTGTCCGATGTTAAAGGCGATAAAGCTGAGTTTATTGGCTCAGGTTTACTGGTTAAGTCCATTTTTTTTGCTGAAGCTGATGACTATCTATCTACTTTTAAAGCTGAGACTGTAGATCCCCGGATGACAAAGGTGGTTAATGTTGATAGCCATATCATAGGCAATATTCAACTCGCCCTGCAGGCAGTGTATGAAGCCGCACAGGCAGAAGGTTTGCCGGCTTACCTGCATAAGGAATTTCTTGAGGGTGATGCAGTTGAGGCAGCCAATATGCTTTATGTCGCATTAAAAGATGCAAAGCCCGGTATCCATATATGGGGCGGAGAAACGACTGTTTGTCTGCCTGAAAAACCGGGTATTGGTGGCCGGAATTTGACACTGGCGCTGGCATTTTCACAGTCACTCGTTGATGTTAAGGGTTTGTATTTATTGGCCGCAGGAACTGATGGCATAGATGGTAATTCTAATTGTGCCGGCGCAGTGGTTTCAATGTTTACTGCACAAAAAGCAGGAAAAATGGGCTTTGATATTAAACAGGAAGTTCAGCAAGCCAATGCAGGTATCGTATTAATGGCGACGGATGATCTGGTGCAGGGAGAAAACAGTAATACCAATGTGATGGATATTGTTATTGCTTATAAACAGGATTCTAGTTCAAATATTTTATGAGCATAGTCACTATGTAATAAAAATGCACAGCGTCACCGCCCACTCAGGGCAGTGGTGCTGCACATTTGTATTTGAAATATTTTACTTGGCTGCGCAGGTTTTGAAGCCAAAAATGGCATAAGCAGGGCAAAATTTAAAAATACCGGTAGCCAAAGGTACAACACCAATCCAGCCCCAGACGACATTTGCACCTATAATTGCTTCACCAATAAATACCAGGCTAAGTAAGAAAGCACCCGCAACAATACGGATGATACGGTCAATTCCACCAACGTTACACGACATAATAGTTCTCCTATGAGATTAAATAGTGTGTGTATATTATGTATCTGTTATTGGTATGTCAGTGACATTGTCACAATACTGAAAAAGCACGTAATCTAAAGAAGACTATCTGTTGGGGGAGAGGGAATGACTAAAAGTTATATGCCAGAATATCGGCGACTTATTGAGTGGTGAGTAGGTTGAGGTGAGAGTTCCAGCCTACAACCCTTTACCTATATAGCTGAATATTCTATTTTGGGGGCATATAACATTGATGACTCTATTCGATCGAGCCCTAATGGTCGACAAAGTAAAAAACCCTGTAGTTGATCGCAGCCAGCATCGCGCATAAACCAGTATTGTTCATTGCTTTCTATGCCTTCGGCAACAACTTGCATGTTTAATTCTTTTGCCATATTAATCAGTGAGCGAATGATGATTTCGCTACGTTTTGAAACGTCGTTATCCTGGCCAATATTATGAATAAAGTTATGATCAATTTTTATGGTATTTGCTGGTAGAAGGTTTAAATTAATTAAAGGTGACTGTCCGGTGCCAAAATCGTCAAGGCTAAATTGAGCGCCCTGATTTTTTAATGTTTCACAAAACGCAATAACTTTTCGTATGTCATGGCTGTGTGTGTTTTCTGTAATTTCAAATTCAAAATCTGATAAAAGAACGCCATGATTTTTACTTATTTCAATAATCTTTTGTGCGCAATAAATGCTTTCGCAGGTAAGGACAGAAAGGTTGATGGCTATTTTTGTATGTGGATTAATGGTTGTTTTCAGGTGCTTTAAATCTTTACAGCAACGCTCAAACACCCATAAATCGAGCGAGAATATCAAACCATTTTCTTCTGCATCTGGAATAAAAACGCCTGGGAAATAGCGTCCAATGCCGGGGCGATGCCAGCGAGCTAGTGCCTCGATAATGTCTGCTTTGCCCGATATTGCATGAAAACGGGGTTGATAGTGCAGGCTTAGCTCATCATTATCAATGGCATACCTGAGATTGGATATGAACGTATTGTGCTGGGCTTCAGAGCCCCGTTCTTCCGGTAAAGTAGTGTTACGCTCGTTGGAAAATTTTGTATTTTTTATGACGTTGTTCATTTTTTATGGCTCATGGTATTTAGTCGCATATATAGCCAGTTCTCAGAAACAGGGTGAGCCTGTTTTTAAGATGCCGACGGTTGTTTTGATGCGGAAGCTTATTACCGAGTTTCTTTAAAGTTATCGCCTGTAGTTTAGGGAATGTTTTCCCAATAGTGTATAGAAATAACATACAATAATTATATGGATATTGCAAGTATTTTTGTGAAAATGCAAGAACTTTTTCAAATATACCGACATGCTTTTTGATGGATTAAAAATTACTTATAATTCATGTGCTTAGGGTAAGAATTG
>CAZALW010000286.1:2917-4507 GCA_964485705.1 uncultured Thiotrichaceae bacterium | reverse complement strand
AAAAATCTGACTCAAATCAGCTTCCCCTCGCTACGATTTCTATTCTCGGACAAGCCCCATGTAAAAGTGGCGAATATCCGCTAAATCTCTTCTAAAGTGCGCGTTTGGTTTGTATATATACAAATGTCGCCAGCAATACCAAGACTTTTTTCAACAATGTCTTTAGCCGATAACTCAGTATTATCAAACAATGCCCTGGCAGCTGACTGCGCATAAGGCCCACCTGAGCCGATAGCAATCAAGTCGTCATAGGCTTCAATCACATCGCCGGTTCCAGAAACCAGTAAAGAGGCATCTTTATCAGCCACAATCAGCATCGCTTCCAGCTTGCGCAAAATGCGGTCGGTACGCCAGTCCTTTGCCAGCTCGACTGCAGCTCGTTTTAGCTGACCACTATGGCGTTCAAGCATGGCTTCAAAACGCTCTAATAAGGTAAAGGCATCAGCGGTAGCGCCAGCAAAACCAACGATAACTTTGTCACCATAAATTTTTCTTACTTTTGTGGCATTACCTTTCATGATGGTATTACCTAAAGTTACCTGACCATCACCACCGACTACAACTTTTCCATCGCGGCGTACGGTTATAATGGTTGTACCATGAAATGTCTCCACTTTATTTAGCTCCAGATGCTAGGAGCTTGTCCGAGAATGGAAAGCCTACTGCAAAATTGATATTTTTGCCCCATTCTCCGATCATTTTCGTTAAATAGCGGTGCTATTCGCCTCAAATGATCGAAAAATGGGACTAAAAATCTCAATCTTTCGCTACGGCTTCCATTCTCGGACAAGCTCCTGGGGATTTTACCCGAGGTTGAATTATAAATGGTAAATTTTACACTAAGGAAGGGCTTGCTCATACCATGTAGCGGCGGTTTGTGTGTCCTTTTTTATGGCTGCGGACGCTCAAATGTCCACTGTTTATCATCTGACAGTGCCTTATTAAATTTATAACCGCCCAATTTAAACTGCTTAATTTCTTCCGGTTTTTCAACACGATGTCGAATAATATAATCTGCCATCAACCCCCGAGCACGTTTTGCAAATATAGCAACCACACGGGTTTTGCCTGCTTTGGTCTCTTTAAAGTTTATATTTAATAAACGCCCTTCAAGTAATTTTGCTTTGACAGATTTAAAATATTCATTTGAAGCTAAATTCACTAATACCGGCTCTTGCTGCTTTTTCAGTTCTTTATTCAAGCTTTTCGTTATACGGTCATCCCAGAACTGATACAGGTTTTCACCCCGGTCATTTTTTAATCGGGTTTTCATTTCCAGTCGGTATGGCTGAATTAAATCCATTGGTCGCAAACAACCGTAAAGACCCGAAAGTATTCTTAAATGATCTTGTGCGTAGGCATAATCGTCTTCCGTAAATTCATCAACAGCCAGGCCACTATAAACATCACCTTTAAAAGCGAAAATAGCCTGCTTGGCATTTTTTATGGTAAACGGGGTGTTAAATGTTTTATTACGCGCCACATTCAGGTTGGCGATATTTTCACTGATCGTCATCAACTCCTGCAACTGCTTATTATTTAATTTGCGTAATTCTTTAATAAGACTTTCAGACTCTTTTAGATCGGCAG
>CAZALW010000286.1:1235-2817 GCA_964485705.1 uncultured Thiotrichaceae bacterium | reverse complement strand
TTCACCAATCCGGGACAGAAAATCAGTTCCCATTGAAGACGTAAAGCGCTCAACATCATTTGCACCCAGGCCAATCAGACCCAGGTTTGCACCGGCCACCAAAGGTATAACAGCAAGTGATTTAATGTTGTCTGCATTATCGGCAAATAAAAATGTTTTCTGCTCGGTTATCGCTTTGCCACAAATGGTGTTTTTTTGCTCTAACATGGTTTTAAAAGCGGTTAGCGCAGCCTCATTGGCATCAACAAATAAACCAGATGAATGTTCGATACGGTTTTTATCGTCACTAAATAATTTTATTACGGCATGATCCGCTGCCAGCTCATGACTTAAAACATCCAGTACGGTACTGATTACATCATCAAGATCATGCGCAGCCAATAAACTTAACGCCAGACCATGACGACTTTGTGCCAGACGCTGGTTATCTCTGGCAACATTCATCAGCTCATGCAAACGCCTGTCCTGCACCTGTATTTTTTGGCGTAAAATTGATACCTGTCTCTCAATTAATGAAACAGCCTGTCCTGACTGGTGCGGCACTTCAAGTATGGCAAGCAATTCTGGATGCCGCTGTAAAATGTCAGCATTTTCCCGTATTAAACCAATAAGCTCTAAATCTGCCGTCAACTGCTGCTCACCTGCTGTTGGCTTATCCGATGTTGACTCTTCGTTAGTTATGTCAGATTTTATTATTTTTGTTGTTTCTGATTTATATGTTTTACTATTCACAATATAAGTTGCCCCTGAAAAACCGTTGTTGCCGGCCCTGTCATTAATAATGTACTCGCTTCATCTTGCCAGAAAATGTCTAAATTTCCACCATGAAGTTGCACCGTTACCTGTTCATTTAATTTTCCCCACAACCGCCCGATAGCAACGGCCGCGCAAGCACCGGTGCCACATGCAAGCGTTTCTCCAGCGCCACGTTCATATACTCGCAAGCGAACTTTATCGCGGTTAACTATTTCCATAAACCCCACATTTACCCGTTTAGGAAACAGCTTATGATTTTCTATTGCTGCACCTAGCGATTCAATATCGACCTTATTTATATCTACCACCTGCAAGACAGCATGTGGATTACCCATTGAGACTGCACCTATAGCATATTCAGTCTCATTAACCACAAGATTATAACTAATCAACTGACTTTCTACTAAAAAAGGCAGGCTGCCAGGGTGAAAATTTGGTACCCCCATATCAACTGTTACCTGCTTGTGCTCTATTTTCAGTTTAATTAAACCACCTGCTGTCTCTACTGAAATAACACTATTCGTGGTTAATCCCTGATCTCTAACAAAAATTGCAAAACAACGTGCACCATTGCCACATTGCTCAACTTCACTGCCATCGGCGTTAAATATACGATAGCGAAAATCTGCTAGTTGGTCTATGGGTTTTTCAACCAGCAGCAATTGATCACAACCGATGCCGAAATGACGATCTGATATCGCTATTATTTGCTCTGATGTTAAATTTATTGACTGTCGAATAGCATCGATGACAACAAAATCATTGCCTAAACCATGCATTTTAGTAAATTGAATTTTCATTAATATCAAATCTATTTTTAGCTGCG
>CAZALW010000286.1:0-1135 GCA_964485705.1 uncultured Thiotrichaceae bacterium | reverse complement strand
ACAGATTAGCATAAAAAAAGCCGCTTCTTCTGAAGCGGCTTCTCACCAAGCAAGCAGTTATCCCTTAATACTGCTTAATATTTTATACTTTATTGGCCTAAGCTTTATTTTCCTGGAACAGTTGTTAAACCAAGGTTTTCCCAGGTTTGCATACCACCACGGAACCATTTAATTTTGTCTGCGGGGTAACCAAATTTAAGCAGGTTTTTAATGTTATTTGGGGACTGACCACACCACATTCCATTACAGAACATGACCAGTGTTTTTGCTTTGGAGAAATTTAACAAACCTTCACTTTCAGTGACACCAAATTTTTCTTCCAGAATTTCAAGAATCGAAACCGGGTCTGCACCCTTGGCAGGATTTAATAATGTCCATGGAAGATTGACCGCACCAGGAATAGTGCCTTTTTTCACCCAATCTGGGGTACGTGAATCAACAATCAGGATACTGTTATCACCATCAGACATTTTTTTAACATATTCAATTATCTCAATTTCACCAATGGTTTCAACACCCGGTGCCAGAATCATAGGCTGAATACAAAATGGTGGGCAAGGACGTGATGTTTTAGCAAACGCGGGATTAACAGTGTTTTTATTATTCTGGTTACGGGTGATTTTTACCGTTTTACCGTCGTGTTTAACTGCTACTTCTTTTACCCCGCCGAAGGTTATATCAACAGGTTTACCGGCTGTAACATTTGCAGAAAACGCTAAAGTAACAGCGAATGCTGCAATAAGTAAGTTTGATTTCATCTTTAAAAATTCCTCAGGTTAATTATTTAGTTTTTTTGATACTCGTTTTTTATTGCACTCTTAATGTGCATTGCATGTTGACTAGTTGCTTTCAATTCCGGTCTGCCAAATTCCAGAAATTATTCGCAATCAGGTTCTTCCTCGCCTTTTTTATCTTTATCTTCACTATCGCTGTAAACACCGCAGGTCGGCAATTCAACATCATCTACTGCCGCATAAGACGAGCTGTAAAAACCAACGAGGAATAAAAAGATAATTAATTTTTTTAACAGATTCATAGTTAACTCCTTTATTTGCTATACCTACTTTATACTAAGAGCTTGTCCGAGAATAGAAATCGTAGCGAGGGAAAGCTGATTTGAGTCAGATTTTTTCAT
>CAZALW010000285.1:0-4547 GCA_964485705.1 uncultured Thiotrichaceae bacterium | reverse complement strand
TTGCGTCTTTTGCGTGTTTCGCGGACTAAATCTTTTCAGCTTTGGCAACGTCCGCTATGTGTCGAAAACAGCCCTCAAGGTTTTAATCTTATTTCTTATTTTTACTGTCCTTGCTCAAGTACCCAGCGGATTGCACGATGCGTAAGTTGATGTGCTGAAGATACGCCCAGTTTCTTTTTGATGTGTGCCTGATGGGTTTCAATCGTTTTAACGCTTAAATTTAGTTGTTTAGCCATTTTGGCTGGTGCAATGCCCTGACCAATCATTTCGAATACCTGCAGCTCCCGGTTTGATAATGAATTAATTCCCTGTTTGTCCTCACTGCCGCTGACTATGTTGTTCAGTATTTTTTCGGTCATGTACTCACTTAGATAGACCTTGCCTTTGAGTACTCGACGAATAGCCTGGATGATTTTTTCCTGAGCTTCCTGCTTGTTGATGTAGCCCCTTGCACCCGCAGCCAGAACACGTTCAGCGTAGAGTGATTCATCATGCATAGAAGCGACCAGCATCAATATTTCGCTGTTACGAGCCTTAATATGTTCGATCAGATCCAGGCCACTGCCTCCAGCCAGTGACAGGTCGATAATAGCCAGATCAGGTGTGATTGAATCCAGTAGTTGTAAAGCCGAAGCCATATCACCTGCTTCGCCGCAGACCTTAAGGTCGGGCGCATCAGCAATCAGCTGGGCAAACCCGGTGCGAACCAGTGGGTGGTCATCAACGATCATAATACTGGGCATTAACTGCTTACCTCATTATTGACAGGGAATCGGCAACATACTTTTGTACCGTGATTGCCGTCCGGGTTAATGGTTATTTCACCGTTAAACAAGCCGCAACGATGTTTCATAATGTTTAAACCGAGACCAGATGAGTCTACAAGATTTTGCGGTATGCCAATGCCATTATCTATAATTTTCAGTACGCCATGACTCTGTTCTATTACTAGTGAGACTTCAATCTGACTTGCGCTTGCATGTTTAACCGCATTATTCAGGGATTCCTGCACGATGCGATACAGGTGTGTGGCGGTAGCGTCATCAAACGGCAGGACAGTATTATCAATCTGGAGTTTTATTGGAATGTGGCTTTGTTGTTCGATGTTTTCTGTTATAGCCTGCAAAGCGATGATAAGTCCATCTGTGTATATCTGCACTGGTATCAGTCCACGTGACAGCGCTCGCACCTGGGTCAGGGCTTCATTTAATCCACTGGCCAGTTGACTGGCCAGTTCATGTTCCGGTTTGCTTGCCTTGTTTAGCAGGCTTTGTGCCAGCATGCTTAAACCGGTGAGCTGCTGACCAAGACCATCATGCAGTTCTTCACCAATACGTTGTTGTTCGCGAGCCGGTACTGCCAGTAATTCACGTTGCAGTTTTTGCTGGGTGCTAAGATCCATAATCAGGCCGGCAAATAGATGGCTATGTTTTAACTGAATCTCTCCCACAGAGATATACATTGGAAACTGGCTTCCATCCTTGCGTTGACCTAATATTTGTCGTCCAGTACCAATCACTTTTTTTACACCGGTTTTCAGGTAGTTTTTAATATAGTCGCCATGTTTTTTTCGTTGAGTTGATGGCATCAGAAGGTTGATACTTTTACCCAGCAGATCTTTTTTGGTATAACCAAACAGGCTTTCTGCAGCCGGGTTGGTGAACTGAATATTACCTTTTGTATCAATCAGAAAAATGGCCTCATGTGCCGTTTTAACCAGGGTGTGAAAAATTTCAGTCTGTTGTTCAATTTTTTGTGTTAATGGCATAGTGAAATGGAAATAGATAATACTGGCGGTTATCATTACCAGTAAGGTGATGATTATTGTTATGCCAGTAATGTAGATAAGTGGCGTATTGATTATATCGAGGTTGACTCGCTCAATGAGGCTGCTGTCAATGAGTTTGGCTAGCACAAAATATAAAGCGGTGATGGATATCGCTGCCACCAGCAATGTCGCACTAACCATCAGAATGATATGTCGTAAATATTGTTGTAGTTTTTCCACAGCACTATCCTATCAGAGCCGCACTGAGTAGTCATTTAGTGTTAGTGCAAATATCCCTATGTGGGTATCAGGGAATCCCCGATAGTCTGCCTGCAATTTACCGGTCATGCTACCGGCTGCTAAAACCTGGGGAGGATTTTATGGCTATACAGTTACAAAAAACAGCGGTCAATAACGCTGTCATTCCTGTAAGTAGTGGTGTGGGTAGCGGTGTAGGTTACGCTCAGCCATCGCTTGAAGTTTTATCATGTTACACCTGTAAGCTTAGAGGTGGCTGTTTAATAGAACAATTGACTATTGATCATGATCATTCATATCAGTTAGTTAAAAACAGAAAGGCGCTGTCAAAGGGTAAACATATTTTTCGTGGCGGAGATGACACAGAAGCAATATATGTTGTTAGTGGAGGCTCACTCAAGTCTTATATATTGATGGAAGATGGCGAAGAACAGGTGCTAAATTTTTATTTGCCCGGTGATGTGTTTGGACTGGATGCGATGGGTAGCCATTGCCACATTTCTTCAACCATCGCACTGGAAACCACAACAGTTTGCAAGTTACCGTTGTCCGGCTTGCATAATCGTGTATTAGGGCAGGGGTTTCTTAATATAATTTCAGCTAACCTGTTACGTGACCATAATCTGTTGTTAATGCTGGCAAGCAAAGATGCTGATGGTCGTCTGGCCAGTTTTTTAGTTGATATGTTAAAACGCACTGGCAAACACGGTCATTATGTTGATGTCATTAAATTGACCATGACACGGCAGGATGTTGCTAATTACCTGGGGCTGGCGATAGAAACGGTCAGTCGTACGCTGAGAAGATTTCAGGACAGTGGTATGTTGGACGTTACCCGGCGTAATGTCAGGATTTATGATTTTAACAGCCTGCTAACAATAGCAGGCCCACAGGTTACCTGCTGAATAGTTATTATCGCGTTAAGGGCATCTCTAAAAACTCCATCCTTTGGTGCGTTAACGGTGCATTCAAGCACCACTTCTCATGATTGACACCTTGCCTCGTTCCCACGCTCTGCGTGGGAACGAGATAGCTTCGTTGAAAATCTTGCAAATAGCCCACTCAAGCTATAATTTTAGATATTTTTGAGCCTCTCAAGCGCAAACCTGTTCAAGCAGAATTTTAGAGATACCCTTAAATGTGTATTAGTTATTTGATGTATATCATGGCTTTATAATTAATAAGATCTATCATTTAAGTTGATTTCATAACTTCACCTTTTATGCAGGAATTGACCTGCTTAAAAATCAGGATGCTTTTTTAATGCATGTCATTGCCGCAGATGTTGGTGGTACTAAAACACGATTGGTATTCGCCGATGCAAAACAGCCGCGTAATATCTTATATGAAGCACGTTACCTGAGTGGCGAATTCGATGGTTTTGAGTCAATATTACGTACCTTTATAAAAAGCAGCGGCTCAGCAGGTGCTATGATGGATGTGATCAGGGCAGATGTTTTAACGCTGGCTTTGCCTGGCCTGGTCAGTGGTTCATCCGCGCGTTTAACTAATCTCCCCTGGACTATCGAAAAACAGTCATTAAAGGATGCTTTCGGTATCGAAAATATCTATTTTATGAATGATTTCCAGGCCTCTGCATTCGGTACCGGTCATTTATTGGAAAAAGACAAAACTGTATTAAATTCAGGCGTTTTACATTTAAGTAAAAGTTCGGCTGGTTTGTCAGGAAATTCAGCATCAGGGAATACAGTACCAGTGAATGCAGTACAAAAGCCAATATACAATACCAGGCGGGTTGCTGTTGGTGCTGGCACCGGACTGGGTGTCGCCTGGGTCGAAGAAAATGTTCAAGGAGATAAAAAAACCTTGTGCGCCTATGATACAGAGGGCGGGCATATCGATTTTGCACCCATTGGTGATATTCAGATACAACTGCTGCAGTTTTTGCAGCAGCGTTTTGCTCATGTATCCTATGAACGAATTTTATCCGGTGATGGACTGGTATCGCTGTATCAGTTTTGTGCAGGTAAACAAGGTGCTGGTGTGGTTAGTGATAGTATCAATGCGCAATGGGTTAATAATCAAGCAGAAAACGATGAAGTTGCAGATAGAGCATTATCGCTCTTTGTGCAGATTTATGGTGCATATATCGGCAATATTGCTCTCTTGTTCAAACCTTATGGTGGTATCTTTATTACCGGTGGTATCGCTGCAAAAATGGTAAAAAGAATGCAATCAGAAAACTTTATTCATGCTTTTCTTAATAAAGGCAGAATGCGAGCACTGGTTGAGCAGATTGCTGTTTATCTTGTTACCAATGAACGTGTTGGTGTGCTTGGTGCGATGTCAGAGGCAATAAAGTGCACAATGAAAACTCAACATGAACGATTACAGCAGCAGGTATCAATACAGGAGGGTTCAAAATGACCAACAGTACAAAAACACAGTCTAAAAACTACCGTTATTACACTGATGCAAACACCGGCACTGAATTGACGCGCAAAACGCTGGTACTGATACTGGCTGGTGGTTCGGGTTCAAGGCTCAAGGGGCTGACCAA
>CAZALW010000284.1:0-4609 GCA_964485705.1 uncultured Thiotrichaceae bacterium | reverse complement strand
TAACAATTGCATAAACGCGGACGGCAAAAAGCGCCGCCGGTTATGCTGAGCGTTAGACCAAAAAAATATGGATAAAGGAATACTAGAATTAGAGGTAAAGATTGGCTTAGAAAAAGGTTTCTTCAATAAGCTTCTTAAAGAAGATGATTGGTCATTTATAATTAAGTTACATGCGCTTTTTGAATCAGCGTGCACACAACTACTATTGTTTCATTTTAATGAAACAGGAATGGTTGAAGTTATCTCTAGACTAGAGTTGAGCAATAAAACAACAGGAAAGCTCGCATTCCTAAAGGCAACTGAATTGCTTGGCAATGGGGACAGAAAGTATATTTCAAGCTTGTCTGAAATAAGAAATAAATTGGTTCATGATGTACGCTATACAAATTATTCATTAATTGAAATGATTGATTCACTTACGACAAAACAATTGACTGGCTTTGCGCGTACATTCAACCCATTTGAAGCTATTATTATTGATATTCAGGAAGGGAAAAGTCCTTTTCCTAAAACAAAAGGGACATTAGATCTTCCCAGCAATTACAATATTAATATGCTAAAAAGTAGGCTTAAAGAAAACCCAAAAGAATATATTTGGCATGGGGCATATGGTGTTCTTGTTAGTATTGTTGAAATGCATGGCTATAGCGACTTCAGACAGTGGGAAAAAGCAAAAAAGATTGTTTTTGAAGATGTGTAGGAAAATCCATTAAATTCAAAAGTCTAACAATTAGCTCAAGTGGACATTTTATACGCCGTTTGTATTGTGCATTGCGCTGCGCTCCATTTTTCCACAATACAAACGGCTCCTAAAATGCCACTTAGCAAAGCGTTAGCTCCTTAAGAAAGTGTGTTATAGATTTACAGATAAAGGATAAAATTTAATATGGCAAAATTCTTAAACACCAGCGCAACCAATTATTACCTAGAGGAATTGATAAAGAGTGCATCAGATCGCCTTATCCTTATAAGTCCATTTCTCAAATTAAATGACCGAATTAAAGAGCTACTTGAAGATAAAGACAGGTTAAAAATTGATGTCCGTATTGTTTATGGTAAAAGCGAACTACAACCAACGGAAATTAGTTGGTTAAATAAGCTTTCTTTTGTTCGGACAAGTTTTTGTAAAAATTTACATGCCAAATGTTATATAAATGAACGCTCTTGTATAATTACAAGTTTAAACCTTTATGAATTTAGCCAAGTTAATAATAATGAAATGGGCGTCCATGTTTCCCGAGATGATGACCCTGAAATGTATAAAGATACTTACGAAGAAGCCCAAAGAATAATTAGAATAAGCGATGAAGTTAGGATTTCATTAGAAAAAATTGTAAAACCAAATGATTCAAATAAGCCTGATTCTCAGCCAGAAAATGATCAATCTTCTAAAATCACATCATCCAAATTAGCTATTAAGCTTAAGTTAAAAACACCGGAGTTAATGGAAGTGCTAATTTCAAATGGTTTTATTGAAAATGATGATGAAGATCAAGTATTAACAGGTAAGGGAGAAACTTCTGGCGGAGAAGCAAAAACTGGTCGTTTTGGGGCATATTTTATTTGGCCTGAAAACTTCAACCCTATACAAAAGAGCTAACAATTAGCTCCAGCGGACAGTTTAAAGCGTCACTTTTTTTGCATCCGCAAAAACGTGCCACTTTAAACTGCCGCTGAGCAAGGCGTTATATGCCTTAAGTTGACATAAGGACATTATGAAACGAGATGATTGACCAGACGGAAATAGAAGAACTTGTCCGATTAAAAGGGAAAACACTTTTTCATCGTGAAGGTCAAGAACTTGAGTTTAAAGAGCAATTTAACCTAGCAGCATTAGCTAGTTATTTCAGGGATTTCGCTGCTTTTGCAAATAATAGAGGTGGATACCTTATTCATGGAATTAAGGACACACCAAGAACAAGAACAGGAATGTCTGAAAAATCAATTGAACAATTTGAGAAAACTGATCCGGAAAAGATTACTGGATACCTACTAGAAATATTTTCTTCCGATATACGTTGGGAATCAGCTCTTGTGAAAGTGGGCGGAGAAAATTTAGGCGTTTTCAAAATTTATGAGTCAGGAGCAAAGCCTGTTATCGCAAAAAAAAATGAAGGCAAAGTAATAAAAAGCGGGGAAGTATACTTCCGTTATGGCGGTAGAACACAAAAAATACAATCAGCAGAGCTAGAAAATATCATTAACAGGCGCATAGAACAAAATAACCAGCAGTGGTTAGATCTAATGTCAAAAATCGGGAAAGCTGGACCACAAAATGCAGCGATATTAGATACAGAAAAGGCTTTAATAGAGAAAGATGATACAAGAATCCTAGTTCTTGATGAAGACCTAGCGGGAAAAATAAAATTCATCAAGGAAGGTCAGTTTGTTGAAAAAACTGGTGCTGCCACACTTAAACTTGTTGGTGATATAGTCCCTGTTAATAAGATTGAAGTGATCCGAAGAGTAAAAGAAAACCTAACAAAATCTTATCCATTATCTGCATTAGAATTGGCTGAAGAAATCACAAAAATATATCCTCCAGCAAGACAAAATGATGTATGGAAGGCAATTTCAGAGAACGATATAAAAAATAACACAGATTATTCTGCATACGTTTTCAGAAACAAAAAACAAGAAGACACATATATAGAAACTGGTGTTCTGCCAAGTGTTCCTAGTATATATAATAAAAATGCTGTCACTTTCGTTGCCAAGATTATCGAAGTCAAAAATGACGGCATATAACAATGCAAATGCACTCGGACGGTTAAAAGCGTCGCGCAAAAAACGCGCAACACTTTTAACCGCCGGTGATTTGCGACGTTAGTTTTATAAAAAATCGAGTTATAACTATGCTCAAAAAGGTATTCATTAGCTATGCCCACGAATCTAAGGCACTATCCGATAACGTCTTGGAATTTTCTAACTTTTTACGAACTAAAGGTATTGATTCCGAAATTGATCAATATGAGGAATCACCACCAGAAGGATGGCCCAAATGGATGATGCGGCAAATACAGGAAGCAGACTACGTTTTAGTTGTTTGCTCAGAGGCTTTTTACAACAGAGCTAATGATCTCTCTGGGAGTGATGATGGTTTAGGAGTTAAGTGGGAAACGACGCTAATACTTCAGCAACTCTATTCCTTGAATTCACAAAATACAAAATTCATTCCAGTAATTTTCAACAAGGAAAATTCCAAATATATTCCACTCCCATTACAGCCTTACACTTATTACCTATTATCTGATACGCAAATAAAAAATCAATTAACAAATCGTTTAAAAGGGATATCAACATCAAAGAAGCCACCTTTAGGTGTACCAGTAGAAGCAGAAGAATCGTTAGCGCCAAAAGAAAGAAAAACTATGTTTTTCAGCAGTATTATCGATGTTGACCTTTGGAACAAAGCGTTATGGTCAGGCATGGTCTTTTTGAGCGACCCTGCCCTAAAGGCTCCCCCAATAGTTGGTTTCATGTTCGAAAATGAAGAATATGGAGAGAAGATTTTCTCCAATTTAAAAGCTCAATTTGGTGATGTTGACGTAAATGAAGAAATACATCTAAGTTTCATTCGAGCAATTTCAAAGGAAAAACAAAACTATAAAGTTCACCTTGGAACCTCTTTTGAGGTAATGGAAGATAAGATTAAAAAACAAGGTTTGTCTCCTGAAGAAACATTTTTTGTTGGCTTATCAAGAGTTCATACTATGACCCCTCCTGAGGGATCAACAAATTTAGGCGTTTTTGAGCATTCGTTCAAATTTTTCAAGAGATATGGCATTACTAATGTCATAAAATCAGGCGATTCAATAAGACCAAATTTTGATAATGTTATAATGAAAAAGAAGGTTAATTTTAGAACGAAAGATGAAGTTTTGAGTGATAAGGATCATATCGACCAACCGGCATTTGCAAAAGAAAAATGAAACTAACAATGCAAATACACTCGGACGGTTAAAAGCGTCGCGCAAAAAACGCGCAACACTTTTAACCGCCGGTGATTTGCGGCGTTATGTTTAAAAAATGAAAAACGATAAATTGCACGCTGAACAAGAGCGAGCCTCTGAGATGCTCAAAGGCAAAACAGTGGCTAAAGTTTATCGTCATCGCAAGTCTGAAGTAGCCATCATATTTTCAGATGGGACTAGACTATTTATTGACACATCTAAAAACGAAATAGAATTATCTATAACCAATTGATATTTTTAAAATAAAAAATCATCATAAATATGATATACACACTTATTATAGATTACATCGGTTCCACATATGTACTTCAATGCGTAGGGGAAAGTCCTGATGCGGCTGCAGTAAACTGTATAAAAGAATGGAACAGCAAAGACATAGAAGATGAAATAAACACGCAAGATAAAAATAAAATACTATCTTTACTTACTGAGCAATTATTTATAAGTCTCAAGGGTCTTCATAATGTATGGTGTGGCAGCATAATATTAAACAACGAACTCATGTTATTTAACATTGTACTTACACATGAAAAAACATAACAAGTCACTGCAGTTGACCCAGCAATACGCCGTTTCGCTACGCTAGTGTGTCATGAAGAATGACGAAAGTCATTCGTGCTGTATTAAAGATGAGA
>CAZALW010000283.1:0-4613 GCA_964485705.1 uncultured Thiotrichaceae bacterium | reverse complement strand
CTCATCGAAACCCATATTTCCTGGGTAATTCTAACCGGTGACTTTGCCTACAAGATTAAAAAACCGGTGGACTTTGGTTTTTTAAATTTTTCTACATTAAAAAAAAGACACTTGTTTTGTGAACAGGAATTAATTCTGAATCGCAGACTGGCAGCAGAAATTTATCTTGATGTTGTGGCTATCACCGGCACACCGGATAAACCTCAACTCTCGGGTAGCGGCAAGGTTTTTGAATATGCGGTAAAAATGAAACAGTTTCCACAATCTGCTCAGTTGGATAACAAACTGGCTGCCGGTGAACTTAAACTTGAACAGCTGGACGCCATTGCACATATGACTGCTGTTTTTCATCAGTCCACCGATGTTGCTGATGCGGCTATGGATTATGGTAATAAGGAAATGCTTTACCAACCGGTCGAAGAAAACTTCAAACAGATAAATGAATATTTGAATCCAGTATCATACACAGACAAGCAACGCATCGATAAGACATATGCAGATAAATTAACCGTGCTTTCACAGTGGAGCAGTTTTGAATTAGCTAAACAACAAACCGTGTTTACACAACGCAAAGCGGATGGCTTTATTCGTCATTGCCACGGTGATATGCATTTACGAAATTTGCTCTGGCTGGACAATAAACCAGTGGCTTTCGACTGCATTGAGTTCAATGATAAATTAAGCTGGATTGATGTAATAAGTGAAATCGCATTCTTAATTATGGATTTGCAGCACCGTCAACAACATCAACTGGCCAGTCGTTTTTTAAACCGCTACCTTGAAGTTACCGGTGATTATGCCGGCTTATCCGTTCTACCCTTCTATCTTTGTTATCGCGCACTGGTTCGCGCCAAAGTCAATGTCTTACGTGTAGAACAAAAAAACATGACTGACAAAGAAAGAAAACAATCCGTTGCTGAATTTTCGTCTTACCTTAAACTGGCAACCAGTTACATAAAACATAACACGCCAAAATTAATTATTACACGTGGTCTATCCGCTTCAGGAAAAAGCACTGTCTCACAACAGTTAGTCGATGAAGCAGGCATGCTGCGTATTCGTTCGGATGTTGAGCGTAAACGATTATTTGATATTCCTTTAACCGCAGATTCAGCAAATAAAATTGATTCTGGAATCTATTCAACGCAGGCATCTTTACAAACCTATACCAAACTGGCTGAACTAGCATCAAGCATAATCACCGCTGGTTACAGCGTTATCGTTGATGCTGCTTTTTTAAAATATAAACAACGCCAACCGTTTCAACAACTCGCCAGTCGTTTAGGTGTTTGTTATATCATCCTGGAAATAACAGCACCTGCTGGTGTGTTACGACAGCGTATTAAAAAAAGAAAAAATGATGTTTCGGATGCCGACTTAACAGTGCTTGAGCATCAACTTACTAACTGGCAGGATTTGCAAAAAGATGAAATTAAATCAGCCGTTTCTGTCAATACTACTGACGTGCTGGATATTGAAAAGTTAATCAATACGATTAATACAAGATAGATAACTTTTTTTAAACTAATTTTAATAGCTACGAAAATTCAACACTTACTACTAAACCGGATGAAAGGGATACTCCTTATTAAAAACTGTCTACAGCAAAGATGCTGTACCTCTGCTTTCTATTATGAAAATTAAAACAATAATTCAGTCAACACGAGCTCCATTTCTGGCTTTAACACCTGTTTGTGTATTTTTAGGCATGAGTACAGTTGTTGCCAACCAGGCAAGTATTAATTTTTTTGTATTGGGGCTTGCTTTATTCGGTGCTTTTTTAGCTCATGTTAGTGTTAACACGCTCAATGAATACTTTGACTTTAAAAGCGGACTGGACCTGGAAACTATAAAAACACCATTTAGTGGCGGCAGTGGTGCCTTACCACAGAATCCGGAAATGGCTGATGCTGTCTTAGCTACTGCTGTTGCGTCCTCAACTATTTTATTAATGATTGGCAGTTTTTTTGTCTGGCAATACGGAGTAGGTATTATGCCGATAGGTATTATCGGTATGATAATAATAGCGACATACACTGGCTGGATTAATAAACATCCGTTTATCTGCCTGATAGCGCCAGGCCTTGGTTTTGGTTTTCTTATGGTTGCGGGCACTCAGTTTGTCTTACAGGGACAATACACATCATTGTCCTGGCTGGTTGCGATAGTGCCTTTTTTCCTGGTTAATAATCTTCTGTTACTTAACCAGTATCCTGACATTAAAGCGGATGTTAATGCGGGTCGTAATCATTTTCCTATCGCTTATGGCATAAATATCAGTAACGTGGTTTATGGTTTTTTTACCCTGGCAACAATGCTAATAATTATCGGCTATGTCCTAACTGACACCCTGCCCGTGTTGAGTTTGATCGCACTACTACCACTGCCTCTCGCTTTTTTCTCATTATATGGTGCAGTAAAACACGGAGAGGCTATTGGTCATTTTCCACAATATCTTGCTGCAAATGTTGCCGTAACTATACTGACGACATTATTGCTTGGGGTATCATTAGTGCTTTAACACGGTAGGGTTGAGATAAAAAAGAACTTCAGAAGGACACCGTGACGATTCTCCGGCCTCTCCATCCTTTGGTTCGTAAACGGCACGTCCATGTGTCACTACTGTTGGGGTTCATAAAAAACATTCACCCCAACCTACATTCCAATCCGTCTATTTCATAGATATCTCATTTTAAGAAAACTCAGCACTTATTCAGCTCCTGTTTTATTAGATCAATTTTCTGAGCATATTTCGCAACCGTCACCTTTGCATTTAACTCCATTTTCAAAGTTTCACTTAAACATTCCTGCGCCTGCTGTTCACCATGTACCAGCACAAGATGTGGGCGGTTATTAAAATTGTTATACCAGTTTTTTAAACCTTTTTGATCGGCATGTGCTGACAGACCACCAATGGTATGAATTTTCGCCGCGACCTTCACCGTCTCACCCCAAAGCTTTATGCTTTGAGCACCATCAACCAGCTTTCGACCCAACGTCCTTTTTGCCATGAAACCTGAAATAATAACATGGCAGTCACTGCGCCAGACGTTGTGTTTCAGGTGCTGTTTAATGCGACCACCACTACACATACCGCTGCCAGCGATGATAATAGCGCCTGAGTGAATCCGGTTAAGCGCCATGGATTGATTTGTTGTCTTTGAAATATTCAAATTTGGCAATATTGATTGATGATTATTTTTTTGCCAAAGTGCCAGCATGTCTTCATCAAATAAATCACTATGCTGCATGAAAATACGGGTCGCTTCTATGGCCAACGGACTATCAAGAAATATCTGCCAGCGATCAAGATTCCACTGCTTATAATATTTGGCAAACAGGTATAAAATTTCCTGTGTCCGCCCTACCGCAAATGCCGGCATCAAAATATTTCCCCTGCCTTTAGTGGCAGCAGACAAAACCTGAGAAATTTCATTTTGCGTGTCATCCCATGAGCGATGCTGTCGGTCTCCGTAAGTGCTTTCCATTATCACCAGGTCAGCATCAGTTATAACTGCCGGGTCTTCAAGAATGGGCATGCCGGATCGCCCCAGATCGCCACTGAAAACCAGTTTACGTTGCTGCCCTTCATCCTCCAGCCAAAGCTCTACAATTGAAGAACCCAGGATATGCCCTGCATCATTCAGCTGCAATGTTACGTTTGGTAATATACGTTTTTTTTGCTGGTAGACTAAACCCTTAAACTGCTTCATTGCAAGCCTTGCATCCTCAACGGTATACATGGCTTCTACCATTTTTAATCCTTTTCTGGCACGCTTTCTATTTTCCCATTGCACATCTTTTTCATTTAAAAAGGCAGAGTCTTTTAACATGATGCGACAAAGGTCACGGCATGCCCGGTGGGTATAAATCGTGCCACGAAAACCGGCTTTAACTAACAATGGCAAACGACCGGAATGGTCAATATGTGCATGGCTTAACACCACCACATCGATAGCGCCGGGATCAAATGGAAAAGGCTCTCTGTTACGCGCTTCGTCTTTGCCACCTCCCTGCACCAAACCACAATCAAGTAGTATCTTTTTTTGACCAACAGTAACCAGATGGCACGAACCGGTAACTTCACCAGCTGCACCGAAAAATTGAACATTTATTGTCATATCGCCTCAGCAGTTTTGTTTTTTCTTATCTTGATAGTTTTGCACTATAAGGTAAAGCTCTAATCACTTATAGTGGCTCAGCCTTAATCTGGTAAAACGTGTTAGATATGCTCATAGAGCGAATGACTGAGTTCGGTCATAAGCGGACGTTAAAAGTCAAAAACATGAGTCCGCGAAGAACGCAAAAGACGCGAAAAAAGCAAAAACAATCATTAGGTTTACAGGAATAAAGCTTTACTGTTTATATCGACTAAAGCCAGCAATACGACCGCTTATTCAAATATGCCTAAAAAAATAAAAAATATTTTCTTTGCTTTTTTCGCGTCTTTTGCGTTCTTCGCGGACTAATTCTTTTCAGCTTTTCCAACGTCTGCTTAGTGTCGTTAACAGTCATTCAATATCTCACAGTGTAGATTATACAACTAATAAAATTGATGCATATCATTCAGACATAAAAAAACCCGAACTAGTCGGGCTTTTTTACTGTTGGCT
>CAZALW010000282.1:0-4629 GCA_964485705.1 uncultured Thiotrichaceae bacterium | reverse complement strand
TAAGGGCATCTCTAATATTTAATTAACGCAGAACCCCAGGTAAATCCACCACCAAATGCTTCAAGCAACAAGGTTTCACCGCGTTTAATTCTGCCATCTCGAACCGCTGTGTCTAACGCCAGTGGCACCGATGCAGCGGAGGTATTACCGTGTTTATGCACTGTCATAACCACATGATCAGTCGATATTTTCAACTTTTTTGCAGTGGCGTTTATAATTCGAGTGTTCGCCTGATGCGGCACCAGCCAGTCAATATCTGACTTTTCCATGTTGTTATACGCCAGGGTTTCATCAACAATACGACCTAAAGTATTGACCGCCATTTTAAAGACTTCATTGCCCTTCATGCGAATACCACCAGACCCTGCAAGAATGATATCCGACCTTGTTGACACACCAAAGTCTACCGTCAATAAACTTTCGTACTCACCATCAGCATGTAAATGTGTAGATAAAATTCCGGGCTCATCACTTTGTTCAAGGATAACCGCACCCGCACCATCACCAAATAACACGCAGGTATTACGGTCAGTCCAGTCAACGATTCTTGATAAGGTTTCTGCTCCGATAATGAGTGCACATTTAGCAGAACCTGTGCGGATAAACTTGTCGGCGATGCCCAGCGCATAAACAAAGCCGGTGCATACCGCCTGCACATCAAATGCGGCACATCCGTGTATATCCAGTCGTTGCTGTAACAAGCAGGCGGTACTGGGAAAAACACGGTCAGCCGTTGTGGTCGCTACAATAATCAGATCAATATCACTGTTGCTTTTGCCTGCCGCTTGCATAGCACGAATAGCGGCTTTTTCAGCCAGGTCTACCGTGTATTCACCTTCTGCGGCAATATGACGTTCTTCGATACCGGTACGTGAGCGAATCCACTCGTCCGAAGTATCGACCATTTTTTCAAGATCGGCATTGGTTAATATTTTTTCAGGCAGGTAACCACCTGTGCCTGCTATTCTTGCGTAACTCACGCTTATGACTCCATTTGTGCTTTTTTCTGCTGAGCTTTTTCTGACTCGCCTTGATCTAATCCATTGTTTAATACATTGCCTGATCCATTGTTTTTTAATACCGCCTGCTCTGTTTCATGTTGCGCCAATAATGGTGCCATACGCTCACGAATATGTTCAGGAACAGACTTTTCAACTTCCAGTAATGCGACCTCTATGGCATTGGCATAACTTAACACGTCAGCCCCGCCATGACTTTTAATCACAATGCCGGTTAAACCCAGCATGGATGCACCATTATACATACGTGGGTCAACACGTTTTTTAAACCTGTTTAACACCGGCATGGCTATCAATCCGGCGAGCATGGATAATTTTGATTTTTTAAACTCTTCTCGCATCATAGTGGCGATCATTTTTGCCACGCCTTCCATGGTTTTTAGCGAGATATTTCCGACAAACCCATCACACACAACAACATCAACTTTATCACTGTATATGTCATCACCTTCAACATAACCGATGTAATTAAAAGGACCATTTTTTAAAAAGGTATTTGCTTCTTTTACCTGCGCATTGCCTTTACCATCTTCTGAACCAATATTTAACAAACCGACTTTAGGTTTATGCGTATTATCCACGGCTTCTGCCAGAACCGAGCCCATAACGGCAAATTGCAGCAACTGCTGCGCACTACTGTCAACATTAGCACCCAGATCAAGCATATGAGTATGACCACCGTATGATGGAATAGTTGTACATATTGCGGGGCGATCAATGCCTGGTATGGTTTTTAAGACAAATTTTGCCGTCGCCATTAAGGCACCGGTATTACCAGCACTGACAATGGCCTGGGCACGCCCCTGCTTAACCATGTTAATGGCAACACGCATCGAAGAATCTTTCTTTTTGCGCACGGCAAGACGCGGATCTTCATGCATCTCAACGACCTGAGAAGCATGCTGTATTTCGAAATATTTATCGAGATCAATGCTCTTGTCTTTGGCAAAAGCACGCAAGCGCTTCTCATCACCGACAAGAATAATATGAATATCTAAGGATTTTTTGATTACATGAATAGCAGCCGGGATAACAACTTCCACGCCGAAGTCGCCACCCATAGCATCTAAAGCTATGGTTGTCATATATTGTTAGCCATCAACCGCCACTCATTAAGAGTGGTAGCCGATGCTTGATACCAGTAGTCTGGCAAGCTTATTCTTCAAATGCATCGTCAGTATTGACGACTTTACGACCTTTGTAATAACCGTCAGCCGTAATATGGTGACGATGATGGGTTTCACCTGAAGTAGGATCAACGGATAATGTTGCACCACCTATTGCATCATGTGCACGGCGCATGCCGCGTTTTGAACGTGATTTTCTGCTCTTTTGAACTGCCACGGAAATCTCCTAAACTGTTTTATTGCAAAACTTATTTTGCACTAAATTAAAAATGTGTAATTTTTTTGCCTTTTAAAGCAGACAAAGCCGCAAACGGATGCGCAGCTTCTTTTTCGGTCTTTATTGCAGCCTGCATCTTACTATTATGTTTGTTCATATGCTTGTTTATATAAGCGGAACAGGCTGTTTCATGTACTATCACCATCGGCAGACTTAATAACAGTTCATCCTCGATTAATTCGACAATTGACTGCTCTTCACCTTCTACTAAGTAAGGCTCGAGTTCTTCAGGTAACAGTTCAAACTCATCCTCACTATTAACTAGTGCAAACTTGAACCTGCCCATTACCTCTGTCTGCATTGGTTTAAGACATCTCTGGCATTCAGTTACCAGGCTTGCAGATACACTGCCTTTTAAACAGGCAAATCCAGCACAGTTTCCGAACTTAAGCCTAGCCGTAACAAAACCTTCATTACTCAATAAAGCCCCACTTAAACGGGCAAGCTTTGATATCGGATAAATGCCATCAATAGTCAGGTTAAGTTCAACCTGACGTGAAAAACTCACCGCTTCAAGTAACTCGTCCATCAATCTCGCCCCGCATAATCGACCTATTTTATAACAAAATCGTTAGCCTGTACAATATTTCCTTAATATTTATCTATACAATTCAATAGCTTCTATTAACCTTAAATAATTCCAAAAATGCATATTTAGTCAGTTTTGTATAGAATACCTAGCAATAATTTTAAGACAATCAGTTACTTCCTGCTAAAGGGCATCTCTAAACACATAAACACCAATGAAACTAGTCCTCGCCTCCACGTCTCCTTTTCGAAAAAACCTGCTTAAACGATTACAGCTCGATTTTACCACTGACTCGCCAGATATAAACGAAACACCACTACAAAACGAACCCATCGAAGAGATGGTTTTAAGACTTGCCTGTGCCAAAGCGCAGGCTATTGCAGAACAGCACCCCGAATCATTAATCATCGGCTCCGATCAAAGCGCCGTGTTAAATGGTGAAAAACTGAATAAACCGGGTAGTTTTGAAAATGCCTTTAAACAATTAACACGTGCTTCAGGGCAGAAAATTACTTTTCAAACTGGTTTGTGTTTACTAAATACAGTTAGCGGAAACATTCAGCGTGTTTGTGTTCCCTACACAGTGGTTTTCAAAACCTTATCGCCAACCATGATTGAAAATTATCTTCATAAAGAAGAGCCATATAATTGCGCGGGTAGTTTTAAATCTGAAGCTCTGGGGATAGCACTTTTTGAGCGGTTTGAGGGTAATGACCCTAATGCCTTAATTGGTTTGCCGTTGATTGAGCTGGTTAATTTTTTAGAGAATGAAGGGGTTTCGATATTGGACTAGGAGCTTGCCCGAGAATGGAAACCGTAGCGAAAAATCGAGATTTTTAGTCCAGTTTTTCGAACATTTGAGGCGAATAGCACCGCTATTTAACGAAAATGTTCGGAAAAATGGGCAAAAATATCGGTTTTGCAGTAGGTTTTTCCATTCTCGGACAAGCTCCTAGCTTTCTATATTAAGCAGTACCGCATGGAAGTGACGTTTACGAAGCAATGGATAAAGAAGCCTCTGGATGCTCACATTAGTTGTTGAATAAACAACAAACAAGCCAGACTAATAACACCGGCAATAACATCATCCAGCATAATACCAAAGCCACCATGTATATTTTTATCAAACCATGAAACTGGCCAGGGTTTTACTGCATCAAAAAATCGAAACAAAACAAAACCGGCAAGCATCCACTGCCAACCGACCGGCATCATAAACATGGTAATTAGAAAGCCTGCAACCTCATCATAAACAATGCCTGAGTGATCGTGTACCTGTAATTTTTTTGCGGCATAACCACACACCCAGGAACCGGTAATAAGTACAAATAATGTTACCAGCGCATAAATAAGCGTGGTTTGCTGCTGCAGGAAATAAACCAGTGGCACGGTTAATAAGGTGCCTGCGGTTCCGGGTGCTATTGGTGACAAGCCACTGCCGAGACCTGTTGCTATAAATACAACGGGATTTTTTATCTCATGCAGATGAATTTTTCTGTTTTTTTCTGACATACTATTTGTGGCTTACGCAACCGTTTAAAAACTAAAAATGATTAAAACCAACACCGGGAAAAGTTATTAACTTATTATTTATATCATAAAACACCAATTTTTTTGAATCTGTAATCTCACCAATACAACTTAAACTTAACTGGTGTTTCTTTGCCAGTTTTTCTA
>CAZALW010000281.1:0-4648 GCA_964485705.1 uncultured Thiotrichaceae bacterium | reverse complement strand
AATCATCAAGTTAATCGTGTTTTAATGTTTGATTTGAACCCCGAAACTTGAGTTATTAACTTTAAAATTTTCCATATTTATTTCCTATGAAATTGCATTAGTTTGGCTAATGCGCCAATTGCCTCAAAATTAAGGCAAATTCTTTTCTGTACAACATGCTAAATTTTCACCTGTATCCAGTATATTTTATTAGCCATATGATAGTAACTATTAGTTGCTTCGTCAATAACTGTTAGTTGTTATTTGCCAATAAATAAAGATCCAAATCTTGAGCTATATTTCAATTTCACAACCTAATTGCTTAAAAGCACCCACCAGATTTGAAACTGTATTCATATCAGTAAGATTTTCCAGATATTCTTCATCAACATTTATCCCCAGGCACTCTTTAATAGCGTGTAGTGTTGTTGCAAAATGTGATTCGCTCATTAATGTAATGGTTTTGCTGTAGAACAGAAGGCACCAATAGCCGTATTCAAATGATCAAGGTTCGCAGTAGAGGTTTTCGTAATAAAAAATGTTTTGCAAACGCAATTTACTTCCATCTTGGCGGACTCAATTTTTATCCTGATGGGGTAATCCAGTGAATCCTACCCACTCGATGAGGGGGAAGAACCCATTTTATAATAAATGAAAAACTAATCAATTTTTTATCTTTAGAGAATATTTTCTACCATTCAAAAACTCTCCAATAAATGTCGCTCTAACAAAATAATGATAGCTTGCAAAACAAATAGATGTTGTAACTACAAGTACAACAAAAAATTTAGCTATGGCTGGTATTGCCCATTCAGAAATAAATGCAGGAAGTATTGCGGTAAGCGGTAAATGAATTAAATAAACCCAATAAGAAGCATCAGAAATATAACGCATTCTTCTTGAATATTTACTGTAATATCGTATAAATAATCCCGTGATTCCAAACGTAAACAGCCAAACTATAATTGAACTTAAAACCATTAATGTTTTTGAGTTTAAAATTATTTCAGGACTCGAATTTTGAATAATTAAGCCTTGAATTGTTGCTAATAAAATTGCCAAAAAGATATGTATCCAATCATAACGCATCATTGTAACCAAAAGATGTTTTGACTTAAACAAAATCCAGCCTACCAGATAGAAAAAGAAATAAAAAATAAAGGTGTTTAAATCTAGGATAAAAGAGACAGAAGTTTCTACCATAGAAGTCTCAATAAACAGATGTAGTACAAACGTTATGCTTGAAAAAAATAAAATACGTATTAATGGTTTTTGAAATAACCAATTAAATGATTGTGTTATTCTATTTGTTAATTTCTTTGATTTTATCAATAATAATCCTAGTAATACTGAAGCAATAGTGATAAAGATCAAATAATATAGAAACCATAAGTGAAAGGTGTCTAAAGGTATAAAGATGGCCGGGTTAGAAAATGGAACTAAAGCTATTGCTAACGCATTGTCACTTCCAAAAAAAACAGCCTTGGTATAAGCAAATGTAAATGCAATTGTAGGTCAAAGAATAAATATAAAAACAATAAAAGGATAAACTATCCTTGAAATTCTATTTCTAATCATTTTGATTAGCTGTCTTTCATAAAATAGCATTGCACCAAAAAAACCTGCTACAAGAAAAAATATCGGCATTCGAAATGAATGAATTAAGAATACTATATAATCACTAAAAACATGAGTGGTTTGTGGATCTTTTAATGACCATGTGTCTCCATGATTTGTTACATTATAAGTTAAAGCAGAATGTAGCACTAATCCTAATAACATAATTATAGCGCGTAAGGAATCTAAGGAATGTATTCGTTCTGTTTTATAAGGTGTGGTTTTCACTTTTGGAAATTATTTACTATAAGATTCAATTAAATTAGCTTCATAATATTGCTCTCTTAATTTTGACAATAGATTATTTATGATATTAATTAAATTCAGGCAGTTTTAAATCTTAAACTATATTTCAATTTCACAACCTAATTGCTTAAAAGCACCCACCAGATCTGCGACTGTATTCATATCGGTAAGATTTTCCAGATATTCTTCATCAACATTTATCCCCAGACGCTCTTCAATTGCGTATAGTGTTGTTGCAAAACCTAATGAGTCCAACCCTAAATCTGACAGTTGATCGCTAAGTTTTATCTCACTTCCATCAAAATTAATCGAGTTTTCTCGCACTATTTCAATAAATTCTTTACTGCTAATTTTCATACTTGTGCTCCAAATACCAGGCAGACGTTATTATTGCCGAAACCAAATGAATTACTTAGTGCATAAACAATTTTATGGCTGATACTTTTAGTAGTATTTATTTTCAGCCTGTAAGGATTGTCACAATACCGTATTGGTGTTACACATGAATTTTTTATCGACTTCACAACATGAACAGCTTCAATAGCACCTGCCGCACCGAGCATGTGACCAGTCATTTGTTTAGTCGGCGTAATATCAATATTGTTGAGGCAATCTTTAAATAATAATTTTAATGCTTTATATTCAGTCTCATCATTTAATCTGGTGCCCGTTCCGTGAGGATTAATCAGTTCTATTTGTTCTGGCAAAATACCTGCATCATCTAAAGCCAGTTTCATTGCATCAACCAGATCATCTGCTTCCGGCTTTGGTTTAACCACATGAAAAGCGCCGCCAGTTGCACCGTAACCAGCCACTTCTGCATAGATATTCGCCCCCCTTTTCATTGCGTCCGATTCCCTCTCCAGCATAAGCATAGCGGCACCTTCAGCCATAACAAATCCATCACGGTCATCTGAAAAGGGTCGGCAAGCTACATCTGGACAGTTATTTCTAACAGACATAGCACGAATCCTGTCAAAACCAGCAAATACAAGCGGCGTGATTGTTGACTCTACACCGCCTGTCAATACTGCATTGACACGTCCACTACGAATCATATCCAAAGCATTGCCAATTGCGTGTGCACTGGACGAACATGCTGTTGAAATAGTAAATTGTTGTCCAGTCAGCCCCCACCTGATGGCCACCTGGTTAACAATGGAGTTTGGATCAACAAAAGGTACGGTAACCGGGCTAATTCCACGCGGACCACACTGTTGCAGGTTCTGTATTGATTCCTCACTATAATAGATACCGCCGAGTCCGCTGCCCAGGCATATCCCGATTTTTTTAGTGTCGATATCTTGATCAGCAAAACCACAATCAGCAAGTGTCTCGTTAGCCGCCGCCATTGCAAACTGTGTATTCCTGGAAAGATTTGATACATTGAAACCTACAAGTTCAGACACATCAAGATTAATCTCGCCACCAATTTTTGTACGATATTTTTCCGTATCAAATCTAGTTATTTTGGAAATTCCAGAGCGTGACAGACGTAAATTTTCCCAATACTGCTCTGCACTATTTCCCGATGATGTCAAACATCCTACACCTGTTACCACTACCCGATTATCACTCGTTCTCATTATTTAATTTCCCTTATAACACCCTTGTCACCCACTGCCAGACATCCACAGATAACTTACAGTTATTTGCAAGTTCCGCAGATTAGCAACTTTTGGTTATTATGCAAATAACTGATTATTACTCATGACCCGCTTAGGCTTTGGGTATGAGTAGAAATAATCAAAATGAAGAGGTACGACAAGCTTTTGCTGCACGTTTCCAGCAAGCATTAGCCGAGCTGGGCTATAATGCAAGCGAGCAAAAAAAAATGCGCCGTTTGTTTGGTGTTTCAGCTCAAGCTGTCAGAAAATGGGCAGACGCGCAGGCATTACCAACTAATGCACGTATGCCACAGGTGGCATCAGCCCTTGGTATACGTAGAGCATGGCTACAGGATGGAGAGGAACCGATGTATCCTGTATTGCTAAAAGTTAAGGATGGTTCGACTGTTTATAAAAAAGATGCTGATATGAGTATTTCGGTTGCTGAGTTAAAATGCTTGCATTTATTTAAAAAACTTTCTGTCAAACAACGAAATTCGGTTCAACAGTTGATGGTTTTGTTTGTAGAGGCACGTCAAAACAACTCTGATTAAGTGCATTAGTTCCGACTTAATCAGAAGTTCCTTAGATTAACGCGCCAGCACAACTGCTACCAAAACCAGCGGTGCAACCATAACAATGATCCATTATGGCAATATCACTGCCTTTTACATCACTATATAGAAGGTCGTTTATATGAGTTTTTGCTGGTAACATGTCTACCGCCACATCGGCACTTAGCCCCGCCGACAAACCTAACATCTGATTAAAGTCACAATCATAAACATAACCCAACCAGTCCACACTTAAGGTGCTACGACACATAACGCCGGGTAAATTATCTTTGCTATAGGCAGTTTTTAACAACAACATATATTCATCAAACAAACCTTTTGATAACAAGGTGCTGCCAAAACGTTTGATGGGCATATTGGTGATGGTATATAAATTGTTAAAAGAAATAGCAAAGCGTTGCTGTAATTCTTTTTTATAAGCGGGTTCAAGCTCCTTTTGTGATGGTGGTAAATTAATACCCTGTGGGTTATACACCAGATTAAGCTGCAATGCTTCCTGTTTTCCATAACCGTAATGGTTAAGTAACTGCAAACCTTTTATGCTGTCACTAAATACCCCTTTGCCACGTTGTGCATCAACATTCTCTTTTAGATAACATGGCATGGAAGCCACCACTTCTACCT
>CAZALW010000280.1:0-4671 GCA_964485705.1 uncultured Thiotrichaceae bacterium | reverse complement strand
CTTGAGCACTTCCCGGTATTGCTTCCTGTGCATTATCAAACAACTGTTGACCAGGTTAGATATTTGCGTTTACACAATGGCACTATCTGGCGTTGGAATCGGCCATTAATTGGTTTTGACGAGGATGGCACGCCACACTTACGCATTGAACATCGTGTCTGTGCAGCCGCGCCAACTACGATTGATAATATAGCCAACATCGCATTTTATTATGGCCTGGTGCATTACTACGCTACAACTGAAATCCCTGCTGAATTAGCCATTCCATTTGCGGATGCAAAAAATAACTTTTATCGTGCGGCACAACTTGGGCTAAAACATAAAACTCGCTGGCTCGGTAAAAAAACCGACAGCCTGCAAAAAATCATTCTCGACAAACTTTTGCTTGAGGCTGAAACCGGTTTATATCAATTAGGCATTAATCAACAGGACAGTCAGCGTTACCTTGGTGTTATTGAGCAACGTGTGGCACAAAATAAAACAGGCAGCCAGTGGCAGTTAAATTTCCTTAATGCACATCAGAACAATCGAACTCAACTCACATTAAACTATCTAAAAAACCAGATGTCGGGACAGCCTGTACACGAATGGGATTTTGCAACAAGCCAGTTGTAGGCATGCATAAAACCGGACAAGAACCAACCAATCAATAACCAATAGAATGACAAGACCATGTTAAACGAAATGACTCACATACCCGATGCCTTGCTCAAGGCAAAAGCTGATGAACTTGTCGATATCCTTGGCGCACCCACTCTTTTCCATCTAAATGGAATTAACAAACAACCCTTATTTATTTGCACATTATTACATGGTAACGAAACCACCGGTTTTTATGCCATTCAACGTTTGTTAAAAAAATACAGAAACACCCCTTTACCCCGGTCGATTTCACTTTTTATTGGTAACATCGCAGCAGCAAAAGAAAATCAGCGACGCTTAAGCAGCCAGGATGATTACAACCGCATCTGGCCGGGCAGCCATCACAGTGATTCTACTGAAAAAGATATGATGAAAACGGTCACGCACATCATGGCGAAAAAAAAACCTTTCGCTAGCATCGATATTCACAACAATACCGGTAAAAACCCACACTATGGTTGCATCAATATACTCAACCCGCACGGGTTGGTACTGGCTTCAAAGTTTAGCGATATCGCTGTTTATTTCACTGACCCGAAAGGCGTACAGTCATCCGCATTTTCAGATTTTTGCCCTTCCGTTGTGCTTGAGTGTGGTCAGGCGAGTGATAAATCCGGTGAAGATCATGCCTTCTCCTATCTGGAAACCATTTTAAAACTGGATAACCTGTCTTTGTTTAACAGTAATAATCTCATGCTTTATCACACCATTGCTCGCGTCACTATTCCAAAAACCACAAGTATTGGTCACAGCACGGATGATGTCGTGCTTAATACACAGTTAGAAGAAAAAAACTTTTTTCAGATCCAGCCGGGCACTGAATTTGCTTCAATCAACTCAAACAAAGAAAGACTCATTATTGTAAACAGTGAAAGTCACGAAGACATAACAGAAGAATATATTGAACGCCGAGGCGACAAACTCTTATTTAAAAAAACCATTACATTAGCGATGTTTACCAGCCAGGAGAAAGCCATCCGACAGGATTGTGTTTGTTATTTTATGGAGGAACTGCACGTTGGTTAGAAAACTATGCACTAACGCCAGCACGCTGGGGAACTCTCGTTCCCACGCTCCTGCGTGAGAACGAGAAAGAATAAAACAAATCAACACAAGGTAGCTACTTCAACCCTGTGTTTTAATCTTGCTTAAACGCCAACCGACCACTGCCTAAAAAGACTACTGCTACGGCTGAAAGCAGATAAAACAATTGCAACTCTATCGCCGAACCACCGTGTTCAGTTAAGCTGAAGAAGTCACCGGTATGTGCCAGAAACAAAGCAAACAGCATATTAATCGCAATTATCAACGCCCCTATCCTCGCCTGATAACCAACTATCAGCATCAACGGCGCAATCACTTCACCAATATAAACCGCATAAGCTAAAAACCCCGGCAGGCTATTCGCTACTAACATGCCATTAATAAAACCCAGTGATTCCGGGTGCATAATTTTAGCCACACCGTGAAACAGCATTAACACTCCAACCGTTAATCTAAGAATCAATTTGCCAACATCAGGACTTAATGAAGATAAAATCATGCTACACCTCTTTAAAAGCGGTCAGTTATTTACAAGGAAGCCATCTACTAGCAAACAATAATAATCCTTAATCAGACAATTACAAGAGCGGGTATAATTTTCTTTCAATGTAAGCTATGCTTAGCAAATCTCTATACAATTATAATAATAAAAAATGAGTCATACAATGAGCAATAACGTATCCCTGCTACTGCCAAAAAATCGTCGCCCTGTATGGTCTGCTGAATTTGAAGCCGTTGACCGCATACTTGAAGAACAGCTTGCCACCCTGGTAGAAATACCACTACTTGGCAAAATCACTGCCGGCAAACCCATTGAACGTGTTGAAGATAATGAACACATAAAAGTGCCAGCCAACATGGTACGCAAGGATACTTATGCATTAAAGGTTTCAGGGCACTCAATGATTGATGACAACATTCAGGATGGGGATATTGTCATTATCGAAAGAAGAGTATCGGCAGAAAATGGTCAGTCAGTGGTTGCCCTCATTAATAACGAGCAAGTGACACTGAAAAAGTTTTATATCGAAGCTGACGGCATCCGGCTACAACCGGCAAACCCGGAGATGGAAGCCATTCTGCTTAAAAATGAAGAAGTCGAAGTACTGGGCGTGGTAACGGGTGTCATTCGACGATTTGAATAGCCAGCTCTCCACCAACTGACCTCATCATATTCTCAGACAGTTCTGCTTAACTATCTCATTAATCTTAAAGAGATAGTCGGTCTATCAAAGGGTAAAATTCGCCATTTGACGATATTGCTTATCTCATTGCAGCAAATAATTTGCAGGCAAACATCAAGGCATCTTAATTAGCACTATGACTCAATACTACCTCAGTAAAGTCGGCTTTTGGAATAGAGAAAATTTTACAGGGGCTGGTGATCATCTGAATTTGTAATGAATCTTTTTCGGGCTGCACGATTCGGATGGGGAGAAATAGCGTTTTTCCTTTAAGTGTAGCAACATCACTATCCAGTTCAATCGCGTAACCACCGGTTGGCTTTGTACCCATCGCAAACAGAATCAAGCTTTGTTTCTGATGATTAACTTGAAGACTTGCAGCAGAAAGTCTTACTGTAGAAGATTTTGAAAAAGTTGTTGGAAATGATGTCAGCAAATCATCCAGCTCACTCGCTGAACTTATTGGCTTTAACAACTGTTCATTAATGACACAATTATTAGAACTGTAAATGGTTTGTATCGGTTTTATTTGATGACTGCAGGCACTATTCACACTGACCACAACAAGTATTAACAACGCTTGCAAACTAAACTTTGGCATATAACGACTCCTATGGCTTTATCTGCCTGATTTTATCTGTTTACCCTTAATCACCGTGCGCCCAATACCGGCAGGTCTTGTACCTACTTCAAGTGACAAACTGCTGGTGCCGAAATTGGCAAGGATATCAACAACAAAATCCAGCCCGGTTATATCAGTACTTTCAAGCTTAATCGGACTCAAGGCATTGAGTGTCGGGAAGCCACCACAGGCTTCCCCCAGTTGGCAAATGAACAAATCGTTGTCTATATCAGAGCCGGCTACAATTCGATAAGCACCGGGTACAATATTGGTAAAGCTATAGTCAAACTCACCATTTCCCCGATCAACAACAGATGCATCAGCAACTACATTGTTATTCGCATCCAGCAATAACATGTATATTTTTCCGGCATTACCCGCACTATCAAAGTCACCTACCCGCATAGACACCGGCACTATTACGGTGTTTCCAGTCGCCAGATTAAAGGTAATTGTCGCCACATATAGTGAATTATTTAATTCTTCACGGTTTATTATTGTAATCTGATAATCACCCAGACCATTGGCATCGACACTGCTGACACTGATAGTCAGCCAGGCAACATCTGCACTAAAGCTGGTTACATTTGTTGAGTCTTCACCCAAATTACTCAGTGTCAATGTAGCAATGACAGCCTCACCCATGTCTAATTGACTGGGCGTGGCAACAATCAATGCCGGTTGTGGTAGGGCTACACCACCATTCGCCAGCGTCTGCGCTGCCTGCACCGCCTTGAGTGCATCAATCAAACCAAAGCCAAAGTCATCATCACGCCCAGCATCACCTATGTCCGTGGTCAACCCGCCATTAGCCAGCAGGCTGTCTATATCGACGGGGCTTATTGTCGGGTGAACCGCGCGCATCAAGGCAAACACACCAGCCACATGGGGTGCTGCCATTGATGTCCCCTGATAGAAAGTAAACGCGGGCTTTCTTATTCCTGTTGAATCATCAACCAGAGCACTCAACACACCATCGCCCTGACCGTCATTATTTAAATCAACTGCCTGATTACCACCGGGTGCGGCGATATCAATACGCGTACCAAAGTTGGAATAAGGTGCGCGATTGTCAGCAAAATCGGTAGCGCTGACTGAAATCACGCCATCATAAGAAGCAGGATAACTCAGCAAATTGGTGTTTTCATTGCCTGCTGCGGCAACCACAATCACTCCTGC
>CAZALW010000279.1:0-4675 GCA_964485705.1 uncultured Thiotrichaceae bacterium | reverse complement strand
GTGGCACATGCCGGTGTCGCCCGCGCAATTACCGCCAATATTCTAAATATGTCGCTGGGTGATGTTTATAGCCGGCTTAAAATAGATTATGGTGCCATCATCCGCAGCTCAGTGGATGATGGTTCGCCGCCACGGTTACTCATTCAGAGCCCGGGATAATACCGTTTTTACTTTCTCGGTGAAGGATTTTCATTCAGCTGCTGAAACGTTCCAGCTATCTGCGACTTGTGCTGCAATTGCGCAAAACCCTGCTCATTAACACTTAAGATAAAACGCTCTTCCTGCTCCGTATTAAGGGAAGAAGTGCAACCCAGTGTTGCTTCCTGCTTGCCTGACGTTGTCCAGAAACAGTGCCATGTGGCATTGTTCAGTTTGCGGGTAACAAAATCAGCTCTACCATCAAAACCAACCACCAGTCTGGATATACCATAAGCGTTGTCTTCTGTTGCTTTCCAGACACCAGCTGCAGGATGTGGGCTACAGGCGGAAAGCAATAGGGAAATGCTGATAAAAAATAGTGCGTAATAAAACTTCATAGTGTGACCAGATATTACCTGGACCCTTCAAGTGATAGCGCATATATAGTGCAAGCACTTGCAGGATTTAGGTGTTATTCAAAACAAGAGATTAAGGTAATAATAACAAAAAAGGCGAGACCCATTGGTATAACCTTTATGGTTATACCTTAGGAATCCCGCCTTTTTAGCTTAACACCAAAAAAAATTCTGGGGTTTTAGCTCGCCTGCATGGTAATAATGCAAGCGCTATAACGATATTAAACCGCTACAATGTTCTCTGCTTGAGGACCTTTTTGACCCTGTGTGATAGTGAACTCAACTTTTTGACCTTCAGTCAGTGTTTTGAAACCTGAACCTGAGATGGCACTGAAATGTGCAAAAACATCTGGGCCAGATTCTTGTTCGATAAAACCAAAACCTTTAGATTCGTTGAACCATTTAACCGTTCCTGTAGTTGTAGACATAGTGTTATTTCCTATTCATTAATGAGTAATTGAAGCACATTGACCAGATTACTTTTTTATCAGAGCACTGGGCTGTGCTATTTTGGCTAGAAGTTTGCTATTTACTTATAAAAAACAGGACGGTGCACTATAGAAAAATCTAAAGCAAAACATCGAAATGGCATTACATAAATATCAGTCGTACATTCAAGCTAAGTGGATTATATACAATTTCCCCTTATAGTCAACGGGTATAGCCTTTTAACTCAAGCACATAAACACAGTCTAAAAAATTAGCCATAGCATTTCCATCAAGCACTATCACAAGCAGACAAATTCCAATATATCAGCGCCTTTTATCATGTGCTGTAAGTGTGGCTTCTCAATAACCCGTCGCGCAAAGGCGGGACTAAAGTCCCACATCCGGTTAAGGCGCTTTTGGAAGCGGGACTTTAGTCCCGCAAAACCAGCGAATTCAAGGTTTAGTTTGATTATTACCACGGGTTATTGAGAAGCATCTCAGCCCGTCCCGACCAACCATCTATAAGTAACTTAAGGTGCCTACTTAGCGTATTATTTTTTAGTCCGCAAATAACGCAAAAGACGCAAATGTAAAAAAATAAAACTTTGTGTTGTTTTTTTCGCGTTTTTTGCGTTATTCGCGGACTATGTTTTTAAGTTACTTAGAAGGTTACAATATGAGCATTATAACAATAACAACGGTAATACTACGTGCAACGTTTATCTCAACTTCAACAATGGCTGGAAAGCCTTTCTGAAAACACTTATACCAATTTACAGCCCGCTTCAGCCGATGCCAGTTTTAGGCAATATTTTCGGGTCACTAATACTCAGGACAATAAAACCTATGTGGTGATGGATGCCCCCCCTGATAAAGAAGACTGCAGTCCTTTTATTCAAATTACCGGTTTAATACGTCATGTTGGCGTCAATGCACCGGATATTATTGCCATGGATAGACAGCAGGGATTTTTATTACTGGATGATTTAGGCAGAACACCCTACCTGGAAAAATTAAATAACGAAACTGCAGACGCACTTTACCTCGATGCGATTAATGCCTTAATTAAAATGCAGAGCATCAACACAACATTACCCCCTTATGACAAAGACCTGCTACAGGCTGAATTAAATTTATTTGAAACATGGTATGTGAACAAACACCTGGGTATTCAATTAAACTCCATGCAAAAATCTTCACTAGCATCCACTTTTGAATTATTAATAAACAGCGCCAAAGAACAACCACAGGTATTTGTACACCGTGATTATCACTCTCGAAACCTGATGATTACCGATAACAACAACCCTGGAGTCATTGATTATCAGGACGCTGTTATCGGCCCTATTAGCTATGACCTGGTCTCGCTTTTTAAAGACTGTTATATCGAGTGGCCTTCCGATAAAGTTGAACACTGGTTAGATTTATACCTGGCTCGCTTAACACCAACGATAACACCAGCAAACTTTATAAAAAAACAAACCCTTGTTCGCTGGTTCGATTTAATGGGGATTCAGCGGCACTTAAAAGTTTTAGGTGTTTTTTCACGATTAAATTATCGTGACGGTAAAATACAATATTTGAATGACTTACCTTTAACCTTAAAATATATTTTTGATACCTGCGAAAGATACGAAGAACTTCATCCTTTAAAACAACTACTTGAAATAATAATAAAACATTCAAAAACGGGTATTAGCTTATGAAGGCCATGATACTTGCAGCCGGTCGAGGTGAACGTTTACGACCGTTAACCGATAAAACACCCAAACCGTTAATTAAAGTCGCTGGCAAAGCCTTAATTGAATACCACTTAAATAATCTTGCCAAAGCCGGATTTAACGATATTGTTATTAATACTGCATGGTTGGCAGATAAAATTCACGCTGAACTGGGCAATGGCTCAAACTATGGGCTTACTATTCACTACTCAGACGAAGGCAAAGCACTGGAAACTGCTGGCGGTATTATTAAAGCACTGCCATTATTAGGAGACGAACCATTTCTTGTGGTTAATGGTGACATATGGAGTGATTTTAATTTTTCAAACCTGCCAGCATTAAATAAAAACATGCAGGCACATTTAGTACTGGTGAAAAACCCGGAACATAACAAAAAAGGTGATTTTGCATTACAGAATGGACGAATAAAGAACACCGGGGAAACCCTGTACACCTTCAGCGGCATTGGACTTTATCGTGCTGATTTTTTTTCCGGGCAACAATCTACCGAACAACAACCGGCAATAGCACCGCTCGCACCTATCATTAGAAAAAAATGTGAATATAATTTGGTGAGCGGGCAGCTTTACGATGGTTTATGGACAGATATTGGTACAATTGAAAGACTGCAGGAATTGGAGCGGCAGCTAGGCTAAGACAGAGAGCTCCTACTAAATACTGGTAATGCATCACATTTTTCAGGCACAAAAAAACGGGATCCGAAGATCCCGTTTTTTTGTGCTAAATCTGGACTCAGGCCTATACGACCCTAGCCCTTACTGATTTAGAATTTTTTGCGAATGCCTAGAGCAAATGCACTTTCTTCACTTGCTGCAGTGTCTGATGATTTATCACCATAAGCAGCATACAACATAGTCATTTTAGACAGTGAATGAACATATGCTACAGCAAAACTGGTTGTATCCAGAGCACCAGCTGTTATGTGTGTTGCTGTACCAGCAGTTACCTGAATAGAGTTATTTGCATTAATGTTGAAACCTGCATTAACATGAATGAAATCAAAACCAGTTACATCTTCTGCTGCTTCGTACTGACCTGCAACATGGAATGCTTTAGCACTGTATTTACCACCAATTTTAAATGCTGTTTCTGTTCCAGCTCCACCAGTAAGAGGCTGGGCATCAATATAGTCAGCAAAAGCCAAAATGCCTTTAGTTTCGTAACGTACGCCAACACCGATAGTTTCGTCATCACTGTTAGAGAATGTTGTATTCGCAACTAACTGTACGCCACCCATTTTAGGAGAAGAGTATTGTAGCTGATTGGTCATACGACCACGGTTGATAGCACGACCGTTGTGCAGGCTAGATTGTGTGTCCAGGAAACCACGACCTTCAACTGGAGTACGGTATAAGGAGTCAACCTTGCCGCCTTTTTGTTTGTAGTTAGAAGACATTGCACCAAGTTTAATGGTACCCATGCCGCCTTTTACACCCGCGAATACATCACGCTGAGTTAGTGCATCACCATTGCCACTAGAACCAGTTGCATCCAGCTGGAACTCAACTTTATAGATAGCTTTCAAACCATCACCAAGGTCTTCTGAACCTTTTACACCAACAGCAGATGTATTACTGGTCATTACCAGGTTATTAAGACTGTCAAGATCCACGATAGACAGATGAACGTTACCGTAAACAGTAGGCGCTGCCATTGCTGCTGGTGCAGCCATTGTCGCAGCCACTGCGATTGCTAATATAGATTTTTTCATTATGCAAGACTCCTGCATTATTAAGTTATTATGATCATAGCTATGATTACAAAATGTGATTGTACTGTGTCGTAACAATCAGACCGTTACAAGCATGTCGCTTCCCCCAATGAAAGCGGTTTGCCCTCATCTACAAAAGCGGCTTAAAAAGCTAATGCAATCACATCATTTACTCTTATACACACACATGCACCTATTTTAAAAAACTGGTGCTTTCAGGTAAAGAGTATGGGGAGTAT
>CAZALW010000278.1:3221-4678 GCA_964485705.1 uncultured Thiotrichaceae bacterium | reverse complement strand
CATTAATACCTGCATACCCATACAAATACCGAGAAACGGTTTTTCACTGGCGGCCTGCAGCACCACTTCATCCAGTTTCAGCTCTGTTAACTGTGCCATGCAATCACGAGCAGCACCCTGGCCGGGAAACACGATGCGCTCAGCATTTGCAATCTCATCCGCATTGGAACTGACTATAACACGTTGATTATCAGACACCACATGTTCCAGCGCTTTGGAAACGGAGCGCAAATTACCCATGCCGTAATCGACGACTGCTATAACTGAACTCATGACAGCCTTCCGGCTAAATGAATAATGCACTGAAATCGTTCCTGACGATTTTCAGCATACGCTCCATCCATGGAGGTAAATAATGAGCAGTAGTGCACGGATGCACTGTTGACGAACCTAAGAATGGAGCAATGAATAGTCATAAAAAAACAGAGTGTATCTTAAAGAATAACTAACAAACTAAAGACTGCCTTTGGTGCTAGGCATTAAACCATGCATACGTGGATCAGCGGTTAAAGCCATGCGCACTGCACGGCCAAATGCTTTAAAAATGGTTTCTGCAATATGGTGAGCATTATTACCAGTTAAATTATCAATATGCAGCGTCACATTGGCGTGATTGATAAACCCCTGAAAAAACTCATGAAATAAATCAACGTCAAAATCACCAATGCTGGCGCGTGCAAAATTAACGTTATACTCCATACCCGGGCGACCTGAAAAATCAATGACAACACGTGATAATGCCTCATCCAGCGGCACATAGGCGTGACCATACCGCACGATACCTTTTTTGTCGCCAACCGCTTTGGCAAAAGCCTGGCCTAGCGTAATGCCAATGTCTTCGACAGTATGGTGCGCATCTATATGCAAATCACCTTTTGCCAGAATCTCCAGGTCAATTAAGCCGTGACGCGCCACCTGATCCAGCATGTGTTCAAGAAAAGGCACACCAGTATCAAGCTTGCACTCACCAGTACCATCCAGGTTTATTTTCACCTGAATTTGTGTTTCCAGTGTATTGCGTTTAACACTTGCCTGACGTTGTGTCATTTTTTCTCCAGTTGTTTGTACTATTATACCGTCAAATTAAAGGTAACCGGCCCATCATTAAGCAATTCAACCGCCATATCGGCACCAAATTGACCGGTTTGCAACCAGTTTGCTGGCAAATCATTGACTATTGTTTCGCCTTTTGTGCGCATTATATCAATAAGTTGTGTAAACAGTGTGAAACCTTTTTCTGGATCAGCGGCATTGGAAAAGCTCGGCCTTAGCCCTTTTTTCGTATCCGCCACCAGAGTAAATTGCGGCACAACCAGCACTGAGCCTTTAATATCCAGTACGCTTAAATTCATTTTATCTGTTGCATCGGCAAACACACGGTATTTCAGAATTTTTTCTGCCAACTTGCCAGTAGCAAGCTCATCGTCTTTTTGTTCAACACCCAGCAGCACCAGCAA
>CAZALW010000278.1:0-3121 GCA_964485705.1 uncultured Thiotrichaceae bacterium | reverse complement strand
TATATTCTAAGGCACCAAAAAAATACGTGACGAGTTAGTGAGAGGCTTAAACATCTGTATCTGCTCAACCGGCCTTAAAAAGTGCGACCGCCAGGTGGAAACAGCGAAATTCAGGCACAAGCTGAGTAGTAAAAAAACACTTGTAAGGATTTCCCTACAAGCACTTCCTTCTCACGCTGATGGTAAAACTTAACCAACGCGACCATACTTTACCACATGGACACAAGGAGCGAGCCGCACAAGGACATATGGAAATAAACAGCTTTAAGTAAACTTGGCACGGACATGGATTATGGAAAGACATAGCCTATAAAAGGACTTAAGTTTATACGGATTAGCTAAGCGCGAGGCTCATCACCAAGCATGGACCAGAACCCCAACCCAGCCAGGTTGGGGTTTTTTATGTCCGTCTTTAGGTTCGTTAACAGCACCTCCATGTGCTACTGCTCCGTCCTTTGGTACGTTAATCGCACCGCCTTCCCTTCCTGGCTCTTTGCGAAATACCGTCCATCCATGGACATAACAGCACTTCCATGTGTACTGCTCCGCCCTTAAGTTTAAGATCATCAACGCTGCTCCCGTGTACCACTGCTCCAGATCTATACGATAATATTTGCGTTTGAGTGTAATAGACCAGAGCGACAGCGGAAACACAGACTGAAAATTAATCCGTAAAAAACAGTAAATTTCCTACTTCATCAACCTCAGCACCCCAGCCTTTGGCTAACCATGTGGTAGAACTAGCCTCTGCACCAGCGGGGTCAGACTCGATTGATACCGTCATTATCCTTGCCAGAAGACCAAAAAGCCATTATCAAGCAGCTTATTGAAGGCATGATTATTAAGCACGAGACACAGCGATGGTCAGCAAGAACTAAATAAAATTAGCAGATAAATCTTTTATCTTAACAACCAACAAGCCCCGCATATGCGGGGCTTGTTGGTTGTTACTTAACTTTCAAGGAAAATAAGACATGGCATACCGAGATGAACTACTCCAATTATTTGAAAAAATTGAAACATTTAAAATAGGTGAAATACTACAGTTAGGTAAACTGATTCTATACATTGGTATATTTATTGGCTTATGGAATCTAGTAACATATACAACCACCTATAATATACCTTTCCCTTTTTCGATTGTTGATCTCGCACCCGCTCTACTGGTTATTATGTTAATCACAACCGGGATCGTGTGTATATTTATTTTTGCCGTGTTTTTCCCCGCATTTATTACAGGAGAAATTTTCGGATTACCACATAAATGTATTTATATTAAAGGAAAGCCAAATAAAACAGAAAAAATATGGCGATACATGCGGGTGACAGGGTTCCCTATTTTAGTATTATCATCAGCATTATTTACCGTCGCGCTGCTAGATCATTTAGCAAGCACCATTGTTATATTTTTTTTCTGGGCAATATTATTTGTAGCAACCCTATATTTTTCTATGACTGAAATAAGGAAGAACATTAAACCAACAAAAGTTAAAAAATATATAGCAACCAATTTAACCATTATAGCAATACAATTCTACTGGTTTTTAGCAATAACAGCTATAGCTCTAAATTTTATACCAGACGATGCTGCCAGCATGTTTTTTTATATCGGAATAATCCCGTATTTATTTTTAATGTTATTTATTTTTAGTATTTTAAAAAGCGCACTAAAAAAAGTACCATTTAAACCAGCCGTCATTCTCTTTCTTTCAATTTATCTGCTGCTTTCACTTACATTTAGTTCATGGTTTACACGAGGTGCATTAAAAATTCTTAGTTCAGGTGGCGAGGTAGAGGCATATATTATTTTCGATCAACCAGGGGCGAAGTATTTACCCAATAAAATGATAATGGAAAATGACAAACATCAATCAAAAATAATTTATGTAATGCTGGATTTAGGTTCTAAAATTTATATTAAAGAAAGTAAAGAAAGTGACATAACTTACAGCATTGATAGGAAAGGTATTAACAGCGTTGTTCATTTCTCAAACAAAAAAAGATTAGAGTGACGTTCTGTTTTTAATCACTTTAGCCACCCCCTTTAGCTTGGACATTATCCTTTCTCCTTAAAGCGATGGTTTTATCCATAAAACAAGGCATTTAAGCCTCTAAAATAGCGTTATGTTAAACGATTACGTTTACTATTCAATAGGTTATATTGGTGCGACCCGTATCGTTGCACGTATCGTTGCATGTCTCTGAGATTAATCTGCCTGACAGATCATAAACATAATTTGTTGTTGCAGTAACACCGGCGATGGTTTCTATTTTTTGTGTAATACGACCAAGTTTGTCTCTGGTATATTGTGTATTAAACAGGCTGGTAGTAGTATAACTCGCATCAAAAGTAGCCAGTTCTGCAAAACCGTTATAACTTCTTATCGTGGTCAAATTACCTAAAGTACTACCACTGATTAACCCAGATTTCTGCACTTCTCTGGCGATACTCAAACTACCCGCCATGGTCAATAAACTGTCATTATCATATTGATAGCTGATACTGTTTGCACCGTTGATGCTGCGGCTGGCAATGCGGAAATCATTGTCGTAGGTTTTACCCACACTGCCACTGACCGTTCCTGTCAAATCAAGACGGGGGTCAGCAAGACGGGGGTCAACAAGACGGGGGTCAAGTATCATATTGACTCTTTCATCTGATAAACAGTCAATATGATACTTGACCCCTGTTTGTTCTTCGAACCGAGATTAAACGGCTCGATATAAACGCGTCTGATAATGGCACCAGGATGAGGGGGGGTGAAATTGTTTCATGTTCATTAGTGATAATCCTCATAATTGACAACATAGGCATGTCCATCTTCAAACTTAAAAACCACACGCCAGTTTTTATTAACTGTAATTGACCACAGGTTTTTCTTTCTACCTTTGAGTGGATGTAATCGCCACCCAGGAATATCCATGTCATCAATGGTCATGGCAGTATGTAGGAAAGTTAATTGATCTCGGGGGAAATAACGGGGTCAGAAATAACGGAGACATAACGGGGTCAAGTATCATATTGACTCTTTATCCGATTAAACGTCCTTAACAACTTTCTATCTTCATCCAAAACCACCATCAATTTTTTAATTGTAGTGGGTATGCTTCCTGTTCTTTT
>CAZALW010000277.1:0-4688 GCA_964485705.1 uncultured Thiotrichaceae bacterium | reverse complement strand
AATCAGATTATACGTACCTCGAATCAGATACCTGTTCAGGTAGCTTAAAACCTAAAAAATACCTTGATGAAAAGATAGCTTATTGTTGCATATTTCTTCGTTGTTATTAATTGTTGCATAAGTATTCGCAGTGTGTTTTTTAAACTGTCGGTAGCATGGATGCTACCGTCAAGCCTATAGGGATATATTTACGGCGTGTTTCAAAAGCACACTGCGAATACTTATGCAACAATTAATACCAGCAGCCTCCTGACCAGGGTATCTAGCCAGTATTACGCATCCCGGCAGCTATAGCATTAATACTGCGCAATAAGGGATTTAACCACTTTTCACGCTCTTCCTTGTCTAGCGATTCATCACGGTAACGTCTCAGCAGTTTGATCTGTATGTGGTTGAGCGGGTCGAGATAAGGGTCGCGCCGCATTAGCGATAGTGCTAACGGCGGGATATCATCCAGCAGGTGTACCATGTTGGCTACTTGCAGTGTTAATTTCAGTGTCAGGTCGTGTTCATCTTTTATCATTTCATAGATACGTTGTCCGGTATCTTTTGATATGCACAGTTCTGAATACTCTTTTGCAGTACGCATATCTGCCTTATACAAGGCCATTTCAGTGTTACTTAGCAGGGCTTTGAAATAGGGCCAGTTCTGGTACATGTCACGTAATTTTTCCAGACGTGGGTTATCATCAGTGTCGACATCACCTATCCACTGTTGTAATGCTGTGCCGATGCCATACCAGGCGGGCAGCGTTTGTCTTGCCTGTGCCCAGCCAAATACCCAGCCAATAGCACGTACTGATGATTTTGAGCGATCACCTTTTTTACGGTGTGATGGCCGCGAACCGATATTCATTAGTGCGATTTCGCTGACCGGTGTGGCTTCATAAAAATAATCGAGGAAACCATCAGAATGGTCGGTTAACTGCCGATAACTATCTTCACCGTAAGCCATAATCTCACGCATGATAGCCATATTATCTTCAGTCGCGGTGGATTCACCCGGCATCAGTTGATAGCGGCTGGCCAGCATTAAACCAGTGACACCGAGGGTCAGTTCATAAACAGCTGTTTCCGAGTTACTGTATTTATTGGATAACACTTCACCTTGTTCGGTAAATTTTATCTGACCATGCACCGTGCCTTCAGGTTGTGAAAGGATGGATTCGTGAGTAGGGCCGCCGCCGCGACCAATAGTGCCGCCACGACCATGGAATAAACGACAATCTATCTGGTGTGAATCGGCAAGTCGAATGACTTTCTGCTGGGCTTCAAATAATTGCCAGCTTGATGCGAGTATGCCGCCATCTTTGCATGAGTCCGAATAACCCAGCATCACTTCCTGCATGTTGCCGGATGCCTGTAGCAGGATTTTATAGGTTTCATCATTAAATAATCGCGCCAGTACCGGTTCGATATTATTAAGGTCTTCAATGGTTTCAAACAGTGGTGAAATACGAATTTTGCAGAACCACTGTGCCTGGCTGTTGCTACCCTTATGTTTGCCAACCAGACCCACCAGCGTGGCAAGCATCAACACTTCCAGTATGTGACTGGCTTCATGTGTCATTGAGATGACATATTCACCAAAAGCTCGTGGACTAATTTCATCGTACATCTTTTCGATGACTTTAAAGACTTCAAGAGTTTCTTTATTGTTATCAGTTAGTTGTGTGTGGTCAAAGCTAATGTCCTGGCACTGATTATGAATAAGCTCAGACAGCAGTTCAACACGCCTGTTTTCATCCAGTGCCTGGTAATTATCTTGTTTGTTACTTAATTTCAGAACTTCGGCGACGGCCTCGCTGTGACGGGTGGACTCTTGACGTATATCCAGATGCATCAGGTAAAAACCAAAGGATTCAACCAGTCTAATCAGGTCGGTAAGGGCGAGGTCGGCAATTTTCTGGTCACCGTGACTAATCAGTGAGTCACGAATCAGAATTAAATCTTGCAGAAGCTCATCTTCGGTATTATAAGCGTGCCCGTACTGGCTGATATCAGCACTGGAGTCGGCAATCAGTGCGCGGGTTTTACCCAGATTTTGTTTTATGCGATAACGCATGAATGCCAGCTTTCTTTGATACGGTGAATGTATGTATGACAGCGGGTTGATAGCGAAGACATAAAATCGTAGATTTTCATCAAAACTCAGGCTTTCGCTAAATTCCCGGCTTGGTGTGCATAACTGGTCTGAATGGGTCAGGTGTTGAAACACACCATTCAGGCGTTTGATGTATTCCTGTAATGAGGTTCGAGATTGCAGGCGCAAAGCCAGTTCGGTTATCTCAGGGGTGACATTGGGGTTGCCATCGCGGTCGCCACCAATCCAGGAACCAAATTTCAAAAAACTGGGTACAGTAATTTTTGCGTTCGGGTATTGCTCACGTATTTTTTCTTCCAGATTGCGATACACCACGGGCACGGCATCAAATAAACTCTCTTTAAAATAATAGATGCCGTTTTTAATTTCATCACGTACCTGTGGGCGCGTTTCTCTCACCTCATTGGTGCGCCATAAAATATGAATTTGTGTTTCCAGCTCATCGATTACCTTTTGTCGCTGCACCTTGCCGAGGCGGGTATCGCTGAGCTTTTCATTGGTCAAAAAGATGCGGCGCAGGGCATATAAGATGCTGCGGCGCTTGGCTTCAGTGGGGTGCGCGGTGATAACCGGGATATAAGCCAGCCGGTCAAGTAGGGTTTGCATGCGCTCGGCGGACATGCCGATGTCGATAAAGGCGCGTATTGCGCAATCGAAAGAGCCAATCCACAGTTCGCTGCCTTTACGCAGTTTTCGACGGCGCAGTTGCAACTGAGAGGCTTCTTCCGCTACGTTGACCAGGCTGAAATAGGTGCTGAATGCTCGCACCACCTGAGACAGGGTTTCCTCATCCAGTGATGCGATTAATGCCATTAATCGTGTTCTTTTCTCGCTGTCTTCGTGTTTGTGTAACTCAATGAAGCCGACGCGCAGTTTTTCGACCGCATCATAAACCTTTGCCCCGGCATTGGCTAACAGCACATTACCCAACAGGTTGCCAAACAGTTTTACTCTTGAGCGCAGTTGCTTGTCTGTGCTTGCGGTATTTAATAACCCCGCCAGTTTGGTATCTGGTTTTGGCTTAATCTGTTTATTATCGGAAGCGTTAGTTTCCAATTGGGTGGAGAGAGAATCTAAGGAGTTATTCATAAGCTATAGTGGGCGAATGCTGTTGCAGTCTATGATACAAAGTCGGTAATTATAGCGTATTTAAAGGTTGGTGGTAGTTGCTCCTGTCCTTCAGGTCTCCCAACGAGTATTTTTTAAGTGTTACGTGTTAATATATTTAAGGATATTTACTAATATTTACTAAGAAGGGCGGCAACAAAATTATGAGCATGATGATTGCTGAACTATATGATGCTTTAAAAGATGCAGGTGCTTCGGAGGATGCTGCCAAAAAGGCAGCTAAAGCGATTGCAGATTACAATTCAAGATTCGATATTATTGATCGAAACATAGTTGTATTACAGCCTGAACTGGCAATGATTAAGTGGTTGGCTGGCGGTATTGGCTTTGGGGTTTTATTGTTAGTGATCAACTCATTTATTCCATAAAAACATGTCAAAACTAATAGAACTTGCCTCATGGAAGGCACTTATCGCGCATTTTGAGCAGATGAAACATGTTCACATGCGTGATTTGTTTGAGCAGGACGGGGAACGCTTCAAGAAATTCAGTGCGCAAATGGACGACATTCTGCTGGATTTTTCAAAAAATCGCATCAATGAAAAAAGTTTTCGATTGTTGTGTGATCTGGCACGGGAAACCGGTGTTGAAAGCTGGCGTGAACAGATGTTCTCTGGTCAGCCTATTAATATTTCCGAATTCCGCCCAGTTTTGCATACCGCGCTGAGAAATCGTAGTAATGAACCGGTCTATGTTGATGGCGAAAACGTGATGCCAAAAATCAACCGCGTGCTGGCGCAAATGCGCTATTTTACCGAACGTGTACGCAGTGGTAATTTGCGCGGTTATAGCGGGCATTTATTTAAAGATATAGTTAATATTGGTATTGGTGGCTCCGATTTAGGGCCGCATGTGGTTTGCGACTCGATGAAACCGTTTGCCCAGCGCGGCTTGAATGTACATTTTGTATCGAATGTTGACCCCACACATTTGACTGAAATTCTAAAATCGGTTGAACCGGAGTCAACGTTGTTTATTGTCTCATCAAAAACCTTTACTACCCAGGAAACCCTGTTAAATGCACAAAGTGCACGTCAGTGGTTTGTCGAGCTAACCGCTAATGAGAATGCCGTGGCTAGCCATTTTGTTGCGGTAACGGCCAATAAACAGGCCGCTGCTGAATTTGGCATATTAGAAGAAAATATGTTTGAGTTCTGGGACTGGGTTGGCGGGCGGTATTCGCTATGGTCAGCAATTGGTCTACCGATTGCGCTATATCTGGGTATGGATCATTTTGAGGATTTTCTCGATGGCGCACATGCCATGGACATGCACTTTAAATCCGCACCGATTGAAAAAAACATGCCGATCATTCTGGCTTTACTCGGTATCTGGTATAACAATTTCTTCGATGCGCAAAGCCATGCGGTGATGGCATATAACCAGTATTTGCGCCGTCTTCCTGCTTATTTGCAGCAACTCGACATGGAAAGCAACGGTAAAACCATCAACCGCA
>CAZALW010000276.1:0-4710 GCA_964485705.1 uncultured Thiotrichaceae bacterium | reverse complement strand
TTAATAAACTCAGGACGTTCAGGTCGCGGCCCGACAAAACTCATATCGCCTTTTAACACATTAAATAACTGTGGCAATTCATCAAGACGACCTTTTCGAATAAAAGTACCCACCCTGGTGATTCGTGAATCATTTTTAGATGCCCAGCGAGCAACGCCGTCTTTTTCAGCATCGCTCACCATGCTACGAAATTTATAAATTTTGAATGGTAACCCATCTTGTTTAACACGAATCTGGCTATATAAAACTGAGCCTCTACCGCGGCTTTCTATCATTATGGCCAAACTGACGAGCACAGCAAACGGCAATGCAACGGGCGCTAACATCATAACAACCATTATGTCTAAAGCACGCTTTCCTATACGCCGAATGGTGCCAACCTGAAAACCATCTGACAAATACAGCCAACTGGGATTGAGCATGTCCAGCCGAATTTTACCCGCGCGTCGCTCAAAAAACGTTACCAAATCCAGTATATTAATACCGCTCATTTTACAATCGATAAGTTCTTTTGTGGGAAAGCCATCAGAACGCCGATCATCTACTGCAATCACTATTTCATCAATATCCCGTTCTTCAACATATTGAATCAGCGGCTTATCTAATGTGATGGTGCTACTGCCTGCGGAAGCTTTATCCCCTGGCATAACGACATAAGCAACAATATTCAACCCTGCAAGCTCACCTGTGCCAATTGCCTGACGGATAAAATCCGCCCTTTTGCCTGCCCCCAGCACCAATACACGCGTCCACATATTGCGCTCTTTGACCACTCGTCTAAAAAACAGGCGAACAATTGAAATAAGAATAAAACTGAAAAGCACTGCCAGTAACAGCGCACCGCGGCCTAGAAAGAACGCGGGCACGAAATAATAACTAACCCCTAAAGGAATCAGCCCCAGCAACAGACCACTGGCAATACGTAATACCAGCATATTAATGAAGCGACCTGTTTGCCGCTGATAAACCCCAAACGCGACAAGGCAAAGCTGCATTACAAAGGCAAAAACCAGTGCTTTTGGCATAAAATCATGAAAGTCATAATGCCATTCACTCCACCAGAAGCGAAGAACAAACGCCAGGTAAAGCGAGAAAATCAACACCAGGAATTCGATTACTACTAAAGCAACGAATTCAGTTGGTATGTAATACCTGGATAATTTTGTAGAGTGGCGAAAAAATTTTACGGTACCCATAATAGCGGCCAATCACATTCCTAAAATAAAATAGCCGTGACAGTAATTTGTCGGCTAATAGATGCTAGGAGCTTGTCCGAGAATAGAGAACCTACTGCGGAAACCCCATTTTTGCCCTTTTTTCCCCTAATTTTCGTTAAATAGCGCAACTACTCCGTCCTTTGGTTCGTAAACGGTGCGTCCATGCACCACTACTCTCCTCAAATCAGTGAAAAAAATGACTAAAAATGGAATTCCCTCGCTACGGCTTCTATTCTCGGACAAGCTCCTAGGGACAATTCTGATTAATGATGCTTAACCTGAATTACCCTAAAACAGGAATTTTAGCACTTATCTATCAATTAACCAGCTAGCGGCATCGTTCTCTCGACTATTTTAATTCAATATCAGCCACTGCAATCTGCAATGGATCTTTCAGCTTGCTTGTAAACAAAATAAGTCCGGCAATATTTTTTAAATCCAGCTCTCTATCAACCGCACCATACTGAATCTGAGCAAGTGAAATACTGAATGAATTTAAACCGGGTTTGATCAGTAGTTTTTTATTAAAACGATCCAAATGATCCTGATTATGCTTATCGTCATGCACTCGCAAAATCATGTAGTGCGCATACTCACTCATTGAATGTATGGTTAAATGCAAATTACGATAACCGGACCAGTCGGGCTCAGGTTCAATGACTGAAATACCCGGATAATCACCCGAATTAAGCCGCACAAGATGATGGCCTTGCTGACCAGAAACCAACATATTTATCATGCTGGCATTGTTATAACGAACAAAACTGGTCGACCAGCTTGCATCAAAATCAACAATCACAGGAAATGCATTATGCCGCTCTATATAATGCCAACTTAGACGCAACAACGGGTTCAAACCAGACCATAAAAATCCGATAGCAACAACGACAATAAGGGCACTGGAAAATTTCTGATAAGGTGTATTTTTTGTGTTAAACAGTAAAATCAGGCAAAGCCCGGTCATTATGCCAAAAAAATTGCCATACACATCGTTCAGGCTGGCCTCTCTTTGTCCGATACTCTGCAATATTTCTATTGCCACACCAAGCAACATGCCGATAATGAGCACAAATAAATAGATGACAAAGTTGTTTGACAAACGCATTCTTGCGCTTATTTGAGAGTGGATAATAAATGAAAGAAAAACAAATAACAGGGTATGACCGCTGTTTATAGCTTCACGCCACCATAAATTAGTGGCTGGCAATGGCGCAAACAACAAAACAGCAATAACAGCTAAACTGATGGCTTTATAAAAATCAGTCCTGACAGGCATAAAATCAGTAAAAAATAACTGGCGCGTAAAACATTAGAAACGCCCCTGGCAATTAGTTAGCAGCCACGTCCTTAATACGGCCAACGTACTCGCCTAAATCACGTCTGGCGACAGGCGTTAACAAACCTTCTTTGTGCAACTCAACAATAACCATAAGCGCATCACCACCAACCAACTCACTTTTCTTCTCCAGCCCCGCATGCAAAAACAAACGATGACAGATAAGGTTTATCCTTCTTGGCACACCGCCACTAAACTTATGCACCAGACCACAGACCTCATCGGTAAAAGACGGGTTATTTTTCCATCCCACACAGCTCAAGCGGTGCAGAATATAATCAACCGTTTGTTCAAAATCCAATGGTTTTAATTGCGCGGCAGCGATTAGCCTTTGATGCAGTTGCTCCAAACCAGGCGACCTTATAATATCCATCAAAGGCTCCTGCCCAACAAGAAATATCTGTAACAATAAACGCGTATTATGCTGAAGATTTGATAATAAACGCAAGTCTTCTAATGACTTTACCGATAAACCCTGCGCTTCATCAACAATCAAAATAACTCGCCGCTTTTGCTCACACTGGCGTTTTAAATAACGCGTGAATTCACTCATTACATTTATATTATCTGAACGATCTATTGACAAAGAAAAAGCATCAACAACCATGTCAACAAGACTAGCCGACTCCAGTTGCATGTTGGTTACCACACCAACCTCGACTTGAGCCTGAGCCTGGGTCAGCTCTGAAATTAATGTCGCAATCAAAGTCGTTTTACCCGTACCAGGGGCACCGGTAATGGCAACAATGCCTTCACCTTCACTAATTGCGTATTTTAAATAAGACTTGGCATCATCGTAGGTGCGATGCCCAAAAGAAAAATGGTGGTCAGGACCTAAACGAAATGGCGACCCTTCAAGCTTGAAAATTGATTTGTAAACGTCGAGCATTGCTTAGCACTCCCGGTTAATATCCGAGACGGTACACTCCATTTTAAGAGCCAGTTTGAAACTCGCTTAAAAACATTCAATGTTTCAGCACACAGCACATAAATAAATACCATAGTAGTCACCGATTCACTGCCAGATGCAGCAAATTCTACCATAAAAAGTATGCTCAGCATCATAAACCCGATTTTATACCCGGGTTTTTAAGCTATAGGAGCCAGGCCAAATAATGCAGCTACTAACAACCCTAAAAATAAAACAACAATAGATAACTTCTTAGTATCCTCATGTTTTTGAACAGTATTTGTATTTTGTTCCACTTTAAAATCTCCCTCAAAAAATAAAAATTTGTTTCCCGGCATGGAGCAGGCTATATTATGCTCATCACCGAAAATAAAGCCCCAGCTACTCACTAATAAACGCTATATGTAATAAGAGAATTATTTAATTCTATGATCACACTAACTCATATTAATCTCTGTAACATAATAATTGCATTATCCATGCCAATATTTGTAAGCGATTGTAAATAAAAGAAAAACGCAAATCTGTCTGAAATCTCGACAAAAAATTACGCTAAAAGTGTAACCAAATCCGACAAAAAACAACTTTACTTTACAGTATCACGCAAAACATCTCCGCTGACCGGCAAAGTTGATTACAAATTAACCAAAACAACCAAATGCCATTAAAAATATGTAAATAATACCGACGATTTACACTTAAAAATAGCTGCCGAGTCAATTTTTATCTAAAACTGCAAGAAAAATCGACAAATTAACGGCTAACCCTATTAACTTAAGGGCATCTCTTAACTCCATCCTTTGGTACGTTAACGGCGCATCCTTGCACCACTTTTCTGGGCATGAAGATTGAGATTCAAAATATGTCAGATTGAGGCGCGAATCGCACGTAAAATAATGGGTTATTGCGAAGATTTGCAACGAAAAAATGGCATATTTTGGACTCAAGATTCATATTCATGAATTAAGAGACGCCCTTAAGCCAGGTAATACCTACCTTCCAAGTTCACAGCTCCGATAGATATACATGCTAGAATCATGCGCCCCAATAATCTGCGCCAGTAGTTCATATGGATAGAATAGCGGCCTCCGAAGCTAAACTCATGCTAAAATTGGACACTTTGGCTTCAACTCATAATTTCAAAATTTGCGCCCGTAGCTCAGCCGGATAGAGTGTTGGCCTCCGAAGCCAAAGGTCGGTGGTTCGATTCCACTCGGGCGCGCCATCTTCCATACAATCAATTATTT
>CAZALW010000275.1:0-4858 GCA_964485705.1 uncultured Thiotrichaceae bacterium | reverse complement strand
TTTAAATGTTTGTGTTGGCTGCCACGCCTGCGTCACCAGTTGTAAGGAGTGGAATACTTCGGGTACTGCCGGTTTTATGTCGGACTATAATCCTTATGATAAAGACCCCACCGGTACTTTTTTTAATCGCGTACAAACCTTTGAAATAGGTGAATACCCCAACACACAAACCGTGCACTTTCCAAAAAGCTGTTTGCATTGTGAAGAGCCGCCCTGTGTGCCTGTGTGCCCAACCGGCGCCAGTTATAAGCGTGAGCTGGACGGCATTGTTTTAGTCGATTACGACAAATGTATCGGCTGTAAATATTGTTCATGGGCCTGCCCTTATGGCGCTCGCGAACTCGATGAAAACCAGAAGGTAATGAAAAAATGTACCCTCTGTGTTGACCGCATTTATGACGAAACCTTAGCCGAAGCCGAACGTAAACCTGCCTGTGTTTTAGCTTGCCCGACCAGTGCGCGTTTGTTTGGTGATGTGAATGATCCAGATTCTATTGTCTCAGAACAAATTCGTGACAACGGCGGTTATCAGTTAATGCCGGAGTGGGGCACAAAACCGGCAAACCATTATTTACCGCGTAGAAAAGCCAATATCACCATCCATCGAGACGAACTTACTCGGGTTGATAACCCGCTAAACAAAGAGCGCCAATTGCCCATGCCTGATGATGATGAACAGACATTAGACGATGTGATGAGTTGGTAATTTTGTAATTGCCTATGTAACTTTTCCGTATGTTTAGGTGAAAATTAAGGAAAACATCGGAGCAAATATCAACTGTCATCTCGAACGTCTTTTTGTGAGAGATCTTAAGCCACGGGTGGTGTGTAAAGGTCTCTCACAAAAAGACGTTCGAGATGACAGTAAGCCCATAATATTTGCGCTCTAAATTGATATGTTGCTAATACACTAGATAATTTTTTAAAGAGAATAACGTATGCACCCAGCATTTTCAGTCATTTTTTTAACCACCTTAATCGGTGTTGGACAGGGTTTATTTCTGGCTTTATATACTGGTCAACTGTATTCCGTAATTAAAGTATTACCGGTACAGGAATCCCCCGGTTTTTATGGTTACGGCAGTTTATTGGCTCTGGTATTTTTAGCCGCTGGTCTGCTGGCATCCTTTTTTCATCTTGGTCACCCGGAACGTGCCTGGCGCTCAGCGGCTCAATGGAAAACCTCCTGGCTGTCTCGTGAGGTTATCGTCTTACCCGCTTTTATGAGCATGACTTTTATTTATGCAATGATTCACATCAGCGGCTGGAATCCGGTACTATTTGCACTAAGTGAAGATTTTATTGTTGATCTGTCTTTATTGGTTGGTGCCATCAACACCGTTCTGGCTTTTAGCCTGTTCATCTGCACCGCCATGATTTATGCCTGCATAAAATTTTTACAGGAATGGGCAACGCCATTAACAGTTGTTAATTATACCCTGTTAGGTATGGCATCAGGTTTTGCTTTAAGCACCGCATTTGCTGCTTATGTGCAGTCGGACTTAATCAACTTTTATGCTGGCTGGACAATAACCTTAACAATATTTGCCTTTATTACCCGTATCGCTTCATTAATTCGCAATACAAAAATAAAATACAAATCAAATTTAAGCAGTGCTATTGGTATTCGCCATACAAAAATAAAACAAAAAGCTCAGGGTGCTATGGGTGGTTCTTTTAATACTCGTGAATATTTTCACGGTGTAAAACCTGTATTATTTAAAAGCATTAAATGGATTTTTTTAGTACTGGTTTTTATTGTGCCGGTAGTACTGTTAATCGTTGCACTGACTACTAATAGTTTTGTTTTGTTTGCCGTAGTATTTATGGTGCAGTATATTGGTTTAATCGCTGAACGCTGGTTCTTCTTTGCACAGGCTAATCATCCGCAGAATCTTTATTACCAGACGATTTAATTTTAGGCAGCGAAATGCTAAACAAAAGTGAACATTGAACGCTTGAGCTTAGTTGACCTCAAAAGCTGAGCTTTGTGCGCATTGGAGTTTTTGTAGGTCAAACTAGTTAAGCCTGTGTTCTAGTATTTTAATTATCGTTTGTATGCCTGGGTCGCCAGGGAAATGGACCCATTTCCATATGAAACATCATTTTCCAAACATTAACAGGTAGCCATTCGTTGTAAAAATCCCAATGTTGATATTTCGGGAGTTTTAAGGTGCCTGGCATTTGATAAAATGAGGTTCCATTTTTGAATTCAGCGATTATTTCTGCTTGTAGATCTTCAAAAAATTCACGTGTTTGAGTAACGTCAGACATATTGCCAATAGGTTCTTTTGCATGACTGTGAGAATAGATTGCTTTTTTGAAATCCATTTTTTCAATTTCTGACAGTGTTCGAGACACCTCTTTGATATTGAAATCTGCTATAGAAAAAGGCATGCGATTCGGCGTTACAAGGTCTGCTATGTAAACAACTTTTTCTTCGGGCAGTAGGAACACCGTCATACCTAAACCATGATTCATTCCCATATAATGCAATTCAATTGTTTTATCGCCCAAAACAATATCTTTACGCATCCCAGTCCAAACCTGATCAGGAAGAACTAAATCTGGATGAGGGTTGTCCTTCATCCACTCAACAGCCTCTGCATGTGCAACAATTTTTGCGCCCTGATCACGAAATACTTTCCCACCCTTAGAGTGGTCCCAATGATTATGACTATGTAAAAGATAACGAACAGGTTTATTTGTTACTTCTTTAATGGCTTTTAACATACCTCTAGAGTGAGCGGTATTGATAGGCTCAATAGCAATCACCCCTTCATCTGTTACCACAAACATTGAAAAGTAACCAAGCTTAGGGTCTCCATATTTGTAGACAGCATCAGTAACTTTCCAGGTGTGGCTTTCAGCTACAGCGGTATTCATCACTAATGTTGCAAATATAGTTACTAATAACACAAGCAATGATTTTGTATTAAACTTTTTCATTTTGCGTTTCTCCTGAGTATTTAAAACTTGCCGTTTTTATTTTTCCATTCATCCTGTGATGGGATTTTTTCAGTAGTATCCCAATGCTCTGCGATTTTACCTTCAGCAACTCGGTAAAGGTCATAGAAAGAGGTGTGAATTTTATTCATGGTGCCTTCACAGACTGAAAGCACAAAATCACCCTCTGCTAGAATACGATGATTTTTATTGTACTGTATAGATGCACTACTGTTTGATGCAGGAGTTGATAGCGCTAATTGTAAAGCCGAAAGACCGTTAGCGATACGTGGGTTATGCTCGATATAGTTGTTTTTAATATAGTGGTTTAATTTATTAAGTTGGCGTTTGATGAGTACTTCATTAACGAAGGATAGAACAATTTTCCGATTATATTCAGTTTTTTTATGGTCAGTAACTTCAGTCGGACCATCCACCATATTATTGCCAGATGAATTAGGACCTTTTCTTAACTGGATATTATCCCAATGTTCAACCGCTTGATTATCTTCAAATCGAAAAATTTCAAAGCCAATATTCCGAGTGGCAAAATCATACTCCGTATGGGCGAAGACAAAATCACCATCTTCAAAAACTCGTACAATATTTACTCCAGGTGATGTTTTAGATAGGCGTTTAAATAGTACCGCTAGCCCGTCGCTACCTTCATGGGTTTGCGGATTGTGCTGGATGTATTTATCTTCATTGACTACAGATACTGCTGCAGGGTCACCGGTTTCTATAGCTTTCAGCAATTCACATATCTGTTCTTTTTTGTTTGATACCATAGCAGCCACATATGATTTATTACTGATGTGTTCTCTAAGCCTAACAATTTTTATGGGTAATTACTAATATCTGCTTTGAGTAAATTTCGACCGTAAAGAGAAAAATTGTGAGAGTCTGTTATGTGGTGAAAGCAGTCATTAATAAATATTTATAAAAATATTTTTAGGGATACCTTTATTCAAACACCACTGTTCGGTTTTCATATACCAACAGGTCGTGATGCACATGATGTCGTACTGCACGAGCAAGTACGATTTTCTCCAGATCACGACCAATACGTACCATGTCTGCAACCGAATCTTTATGACTTACATGCACCACATCCTGCTCGATAATTGGGCCAGCATCGAGTTCAGCGGTTACGTAATGACTTGTCGCACCAATAATTTTTACTCCGCGCTGATAAGCGCTATGATAGGGACGACCACCAGGAAAAGCCGGCAGGAATGAATGATGGATATTGATAATTCTTTGTGGATAATGTTTTACAAAATCATCGCTTAAAATCTGCATATATCTGGCTAACACAATAAAATCGATATCATGCTGCTGCAATAATTCTTTCTGTTTTTTTTCCTGCTGTTTTTTATTTTCTTTATTTATTGAAATACAGTGAAAGTCAATACCCAGTCTCTCTACCGCTTTTTGTAAATCACTATGATTACTAATGATAATGGGTATTTCAACATTTAATTCACCACATTCATAACGCGCCAGCAAATCATAAAAGCAGTGTGACATCTTTGATACAAATAATGCCATGCGTTGTTTTGTTTCAGAAAAATGCAGCTGAAACGTCATTCGATAACGTGAAGCGACCAGAGTCTCAAAATACTCCGCAATTTTTTCTTTTTGAATAACAAACTTTTCCAGATCCCATTCGATGCGCATAAAAAACACGCTCTGTTCGTTATCAACATGCTGATCCAGATATAGAATATTGCCTCCGTTCTTATATATAAAATCTGTAATAGCAACAACAATGCCGGGTTTATCAGAGCAGTGTATTAAAAAAATTGCGGATTTTTTTGCTATGCTTATCATTATATTTTTATATTTTAGGCTGTGCTTTATTTACCAATACAAAAATCTGAAAATATTCTACCTAACAGATCATCACTAC
>CAZALW010000274.1:0-4865 GCA_964485705.1 uncultured Thiotrichaceae bacterium | reverse complement strand
TTTGCGTTCTTCGCGGACTCATGTTTTTGACTTTTAACGTCCGCTTATGACCGAATTCAGTCATTCACTCGATGAGTAAATCTGGCACACTTTGTCAGCTCAAGTTTGAGCTACTACAATTTTAAGGGTAAATTAGAGACGTTGATGATATTCAAAACGGCTGTTTTTCAGGGAGGTTTGTTAAAGCTAAACGGAGCCTTGTGCTGCAAGCTTGCATTGATACTCATCAGTGGCGCTTTACTGCAATCATGTGCAAGTTACGCCACCCACGCCTCCTCCATGCGAGATGGTTTACTGCAGGGTAAGCCGCATTTGTCACTTGCCATTGCAGAACAAAAAGACCCTGAGCAGAAGGAAGTGATTTCTTCTCTTGATAAAGGCATGTTGCGCCGAATCAATGATGATTTTTCTGGCAGTAACCAGATTTTTGAAGTTGCCAAGCAGGAAATCGAACAGCTTTACGGTATCAGTATTACCGAAAATCTTGCCGCTTTGACGATTAATGAAACCCTGCGTGGTTACCAGGGGGATCGTTATGAGCAGTTGTTATTACACGCTTATATGGCGATGAATTATATTCAACTAGGGCAGATTGATGGTGCTCGCGTCGAAATGTTGCAGGCAAATGTTAAAATGATGGAGTGGGGCGATGAGCCTGAAGAAGATGCTTTTCTTCGCTATCTGGAAGGCATCATTTATGAAAGTCTGGGTGAGCTGGATTCAGCGCTTATCTCCTATCGCAAGGCCTATATTGTCTACAAAGAAAAAGCTGGCTTTCAGTATCCGGCTGCATCCCCCGGCATAAAAAAAGACCTGTTACGTTTGCTGGCATCACAGGGTTTATGGAGTGAATACAAATCTCGTAAAAAAGAATTTAACATGATGGATGAGCCATCCGCCAAAATCAGCACCAAAACCAGCGTCAGAGCCAGTGATAAAATGGGTGAACTGGTGGTTATTTTAAACAATGGGCTGGCACCGATGAGAAGTGAAACATCGATCCATATTTTTTCCAGCGAAGTGCAACAGAATTTGCGGGTAGCGTTTCCTGTCTACCGGCAACCCAAAAAACGCCTGTTTACACCGAAAATCCATGTTAATAAAGAGCAATATTGGATGGAAACGGTGCAGGATATTGATACCCTGGCGCGCTATTCGCTAGAGCAGGCAATGCCGGGAATCATGCTGAGAGCAACGGCACGTGCTGTTGTTAAATATAATAGTCAGCATTCCGCGCAAAAAAGTAGCGACCTTGCTGGGTTTTTAATGACAATAACCAATCTGGTCACAGAAAGAGCTGATACCCGAAGCTGGACGACACTACCGCAGCAAATAGAATTAAGGCGGATAGTATTACCGGTTGGTGAGCATAAGGTACAGATAAAAATGAAAAATGCAGCCGCTCAGGTTGTTGATGTCATTGAAGAAACAGTGACGATTAAAGCCAGACAATCCAGTTTTTTAATTAAACATTGGGCAGCACCCACTGCCAAAAAACGGCAAAATGAAAAATGAAAAATGAACAGTGAATAATGAAATCAATCTTTCAATTTAAATTAGTAATGAGTGTATTACTGCTTACAGCATGTGTGCAATCAACAACCGTATTGAGTACGGGTGATACACCACAGTGGGTTCAGGGTGAGCCTGATATGTATCCGAATTTCAAATACCTGTCAGCCACCGGTTCAGCGTCAAAAGCAGAGCAGGCCAAAGCACGGGCGTTATCAAATTTAGCGAAAATTTTTGAAGTGCAGATTAGAGAAGTTTCTACCACTTCACAGGACATACGAACTCATAAAAAAGAGGGTATTGAAACCGTTGAGCAAAGCGCCAGAATTGCCAGTACGATTAACTTAAAAACCGATAAAATGCTACATGGCGCACGTATTGTCGAACAATGGCAAAGCAGCGCCGATTTGACTCACCATGCTTTAGCCGTGTTAGATCGTGCCCAGGCAGGTAATAATATTCGCGGAGAAATGAATCGGCTTGATGAAGAAACACAATATGCTTTAAATCAGCAGGTACAACGAAATGATATTTTGCTTAAAATCGCAGATTTATACAAGGCCAATGCACTACAACAAGACCGTCAAACCTTGCAGAAAACACTAAAAATTATTGATGTAAAAGGTAAAGGTAAAAGTTCACGCTGGAATCTGGCAAAGCTTAATGAACAGTTGCAGCAGGCGTTAAGGTCTTTACCATTAAACACAGTAGTAAAAGTGGATGATATTGGTGGTTTAAGTCATATATTGCAGGGTGCTGCGGCCAAAGCCGGCTTTAGTGTGGTCGATAATGGAAGAGGTTCAGTTTATCCCGCTTCAACTTATCTATTGGCTGCCAGCCTTGAAGCGCAGCAACCGATAATAAAAGAAAACTGGCATTGGTTACGGGCAACATTAAAAATTGAACTTATTGCGCAGGACGGGGTGACGGTAATCGGTTACCAGACCTGGCCGCTAAAAGTATCTGCTGGCAGTGCCGATCAACTACAGCCACGACTACTCAAGGCGGTGGACAAGAAATTAAAGCAGGAGCTGCTAAACAGCGTGCTTAAATTTACTACCTAAATCCTGCAAGTGATTGTGCATATAGAATGTAAGCTATTAATTTGTAGAGCATTTTTAATTCGAGCGGAATACTTATTGATATTCCCGAAGAATTATTGTCGCTATACGACTAAATCGCAAGGAGCGATTTGAACGTAGCCACGCAGTGGTGAGCCACATGGATGTGGCGAATAATTAATAGCTTGCGCTATATGTGTGCAAGCACTTGCAGGACTTAGGTACTACATAAAAGATTTTTATCATGCTGGGATTCGTTCAGCATTTTCCCGTTTTAGCCTTCACTACCAGCCCACCGGCTTTAAATATAATAGTAGCTTCTCAATATCCCGTGGCAATCAGTTGTAGGGTGGGCATGCTTTTTTGCCCACGCTTTAGCCAGGTAGTTCACATTTGGCTTCAACGCGTGGGCAAAAAAAACATGCCCACCCTACAATTATTATCAGAATACGATACTGCCAATTGAGAAGCTACATGTAATACAGCAGGGCTGTTGTATTAGGTACGAATATTGTAAAATCATAACCATAGCTCATAATCACAGTAGCATGGAACAGCGAAAGATTATGCTGGTCACAAATACACACTCATTGCACAATGTGTGAGCTTGAGAACAGCCGCTGTTAGCGGATTTTTGAGGTTGTAAATAAAACATTACCGGGTTTTTTATTAATAAATATGATGCATGGTTTAGAAAAATTAATGACTTTGTTCTACACTGAAGGTGTGGTATGAGTAATCACATTTTGAGCAGTTTTCCCATTATCAACAATACGGGTGATGAAGGCTGGGATCATGATGATGGCTACGATACTGGCAGTGGACTTGCAGTAGAAGAAGACAAGCCGAAGTTAAAACCACCAAAGCAGTATAAAGTTTTTGTGAATAATGACGATTATACTCCTATGGAATTTGTGGTTCAGGTATTAATGATGTATTTTTCAATGGATGATGCAAAAGCAACACGTGTAATGATGTCAGTGCATACAAAAGGCAAAGGCATTTGTGGCATTTTTAGCCATGAAATTGCTGAAACAAAAGTGGATCAGGTAAATGAATATTCACGAATGAATCAGCACCCTTTAATGTGTAGCATGGAAGAAGCCTGATTTTGTTAATTACTAATTACAGTGTGTCAGTTTTCGTAATTCGTAATTAGTACATGTAATTAGTAATTAAAAAAAGGTAACACCATGTTAAGCAAAGAACTTGAAACATCATTAAATACAGCATTCAACAATGCCAGAGAACAAAGGCATGAATATATAACCGTCGAGCATTTATTGCTTTCGCTGTTAGATAATAACAGTGCCAATATCGTACTACAGGCCTGTGGTGCAGATCTGAGCTTGCTTGGTGTTGAATTGAGAGAGTATCTTGATAATAACACCCCGATTTTTGGCGACACTATCAATGATAGCAAAGGTGGTGAAGTACAGCCCACACTGGGGTTTCAACGTGTGCTGCAACGTGCTGTTTTTCATGTGCAGTCTTCCGGTAAAAAAGAAGTGGTTGGTGCCAATGTTCTGGTTGCAATGTTTGGTGAACAGGAATCACAGGCTGTATATTTGTTGAGTCAACAAAATGTTAACCGCCTGGATGTGGTTAATTATATTTCTCATGGCATTACCAAAGTACCAAATGAAACAGAGAAACTTGAAGATCATTCTGATCAATCTTCGGCGCAGGATGCTGAATCACAACCACTGGAAAATTACACCACTAATTTAAATCTACGTGCCATGCAGGGTCTGATTGACCCACTGATTGGCCGTGAGATGGAAGTTGAACGAACCGTGCAAATTTTATGCCGCCGTCGTAAAAATAACCCCTTGCTGGTTGGCGAAGCCGGCGTTGGCAAAACCGCATTGGCGGAAGGTCTGGCAAAACGTATTGTCGACAAAGAAGTGCCAGAGGTTTTATTAGATAGTACAATCTTTTCACTGGATTTAGGTTCGCTGGTCGCAGGCACCAAGTATCGCGGTGATTTTGAAAAACGCTTAAAAGGGGTTTTGAAACAGCTAAATCAACGTCCGGGCGCTATTTTATTTATTGACGAAATTCATACTATCATTGGAGCCGGCTCTGCTTCTGGTGGGGTGATGGATGCTTCTAACCTGATTAAACCAATGTTGTCTAATGGCGAGCTTAAATGCATTGGTTCAACGACTTATGCAGAATTTAGAAGTGTTTTTGAAAAAGATCACGCACTGGCGCGTCGCTTTCAGAAAATTGACATCGAAGAACCCAGCGTTGATGAAACCGTTGATATTCTAAAAGGGTTAAAAACGC